>JAICUO010000688.1 GCA_025935815.1 Streptosporangiaceae bacterium | reverse complement strand
GGCGGCCATCGACGGCCTTCCACAGTTCCGCGACGGTCCGGGACGGGGTAGTCGCGTCGGTCGGCCGCACCGTGCTCTTGCGAAACCGCCGTAGCAACTCTGCCTGGACCATGGTGCCCGCTCCGGCGGCCACGCGAGCTAGCAGCTCAGTACTCCCCTCGGCTGGCAGAGCGGAGATCCACTCGCGAAGGCCGTCTTCCTGGTATTCCGCCAGATCCGGGCTTGCCTGCGCTGCCGCCGCGAGCAGGTCCTCGTCAATCTCCAGGAAGTCGGCGACCGCGCGCAGCGACGCGCTCAGGTTCCCGAGGCCGGCCGGCACCGGCGGCTCGGTGTCATCCTCGTCTACCTCGTCCTCGTCACCTGACTGGATCGCCAGCAGCCAGCCCAGGTAGAGAAGGCGTAGGTCACCGGCGGCGAGATTGGACCGGGCACCGACCATGGCCGCGAGCTTCCCGGGTGCCTCGTCCCAGTAGTCGTCTGGGTCGTGGTCGGTGAACAGGCTGACGATCACGTGCTCATCGGTCTTGATGATGGAGGCGGCGTCGGTGTGGCAGTATTGCTCGGCGACCGCCACGCCTAGCACGTCGAGCGGCAGGCGAAACATCAGCCGTCGAGTCCCGAAGTTGGCATAGTAGAGAAACGCGTCGAAGTAGCGCTCCATCATCGTTGCCGGGTTCCCGCGGAAGTCTCCGTAGTGGTATTCGTTGGTGAACCTCGTCGTCGTTATCTCTGCACGCGATGACAGCGACCTCAGTTGAGTCAGCTGGTCCTCGGTCAACGGGTTGTCGAGCGCGAGGAACTCGTAGTACTGGTACTCGCTCACGGGCGCAGATCCCCTCTAGTCACGTCAGTCGCGCGGTCTGCGAGCAAGCTACCCAAACCGAGGCAGGCATGACGGGTGAATCGCCGCCTGCCTGGGCGACGGCGATGTTGCCGACTGAGTCGCGGCGATCCCGTCGAAGGACGCCCAGACCGCCGCCCGGCCGGGCGCGGTGAAGGCCATGTGCGACTCGCGGAAGCCGAAGTGATCGATCATGCCCTCAGCCTCGAGGGTCGGCCAACAGCGTTGGATCATGCCCTCAGCTGGCCTCGTCCTGGACGCATTGAACTGCGAGCCTATGGCCCGCGAGCTTGCCGAGTGGATCGGTGACATGCGCGAGCTCACCTCCAAGGGGGTGCTCCGCCCTGCTGCCGCGGTGGAGGCATGCCGGGCGCTTGGAATCGAGCTGCCCTCCGGGAAACCGCGCAGCGCGAAGGACGTGCCCGAGCTGCAGCAGGCATGGGAGGTGGCGGTCGCCGGGGAGCTCGTCCTCGTCACGGCCAACCGGGCGCCCTCCAGATCGCCCGTGAGCAGGGCAGCGCGGGGAGCAAGGCGTGGCGTGAGTACGCGAAGGAGCCTGGTTTCGGTGCCCACGCGCGGCAGTGGCTAGCTGCGCAAGGCGAGCCGGTGACGGAGGATGACAGGGACGAGCCCTGGCTGCTCGTGGAGACGATCGTGCACGCGGAGGATGGGGGGCTGCCGCCCGGGCTGGCGCCGTTCCTGTTCGCCGGGGCGATCCGGCAGACGGTGGCGGACGATGCTGACATCGAGGCGGTGCTCGCCGGGATCAGGGGGTGCGGCCATCCCCGGGCGGCGCAGGTGGCCGGAGCTCTGTCGGCGGCGGTTAACATGCTGGCCAGCCCGTCCGGTGGTCTCATCGGCCCTGGCGGGCTAGTCGTAGCCTTCGACGACGACGACGATATCGGGGACGGCGCGCTTTTCCAGCTCAAGATCACGGTGCGCGGAGTGTCGAAGCCGCCAGTCTGGCGGCGGGTGCTCGTCCCGGCCGCCATCACGCTCGACGAACTGCACGAGGTGATCCTGGGTGCCATGGGCTGGATCGGCGGGCACCTGCACGTCTTCGACGATCACTTCACGGAGTACGGGGTGCCGGGCGATGAGCTCGGGTTCGAGGACGAGGCAGACGTCGCGCTGGCCGACCTGGTGACTGAGCCCGGGGACCGCGTGGTCTACACGTACGACTTCGGCGACGACTGGACCCACGACATCAAGCTGGAGAAGGTCCTCCCGCCCGACCCGGCGGCCCGGGTTCCCGTCTGCCTGGCGGGGAAGGGCGCCTGCCCGCCGGAGGACTGCGGCGGTGCCTGGGCCTACGCGGAGCTGAAGGAAGAACCGGACGGCTCCGACCCCGCAGCGTTCTCGATCGACGCGGCCAACGCGCGGCTGCGGCACATCAGCGTGGCCGCGCACTCGGTTCGAAAGTCAGTCGGCCAGGACCGTTAGGGTGACTGGCTCGAGCTCGTTCCCCGGTTCGCCCGACGCTAATATCGAGGGGTGGACGAGGCTTCTGGAGCTGAGGTTGGCGAGGCCGCCCGGCTGGCGGGGGAGTGCGTCGTCACGCGCCAGGCGCTGGCACTGGCCAGGTGGATCGGGGCAGGGCGCCGTCAGGTGACGGCCGGGAAGGTGCTGCGCAAGGCCGACGTGCCCGCCGCCGGCGCGGCCATCGGGGTCGCGGTGCCGGCGAGCCTGCGGACGATGGCTGACGTGCCGTCGCTGCACCGCCCGTGGCGCGTCGCGGTCGCGACCGGGCTGCTGTCGGTGAGCGGCGGGTGGGTCACCAGTGGCCCGGCGCTGGAGTCCTGGCCACCTGGCGAGGAGGAGCTGCTCGACGGGTGGCTGGCGGGGATCGCGGCGGTATGCGCGGCGGAGTCGTATCCGCAGGACGAGGGCAGCGTGGGGCTGCTGGTCCTCGCGATGCTCACGGCGGCGGGCGCCAACGGCGGGCGGCGACCTGGCGACCTGTGGGATCGCGCGCACACGACGCTGTACGCGCTGTGCGAGGCGCACGGCATGGAATTCCGGGGGCCGCTTGATGCCGCGTCCCGGTACTGGGAAGTGGGCGAAGGCCAGCTGACCGTCAGCTTGACGGATATTCAGCGGCTCGATGGCCTGGTTAAGCTGCTGGCCGAGTTTGGCATGGTGAGAGGCGGCGTGTCCAGGCCAGTGGTGACGCCGCTGGGGCAGTGGGGCCTCGAACGGCTTCGGGACGGGCTGGTCGGCCCGGCGGACCCGAGCCTCACGGCGGCGGACCTGATCGCGGAGGCGGTCCCGGTGCGGGGCGACGCAGAGCAGCTGGACCGGGTCGTGAGTGACTGGCTGGGCGAGCGTGATCCGGTAGAGGCGGCCAGGGAATTGCTGGCGGCGGCCTCGCAACTTCGGGCCCTCGGGCGCAGCGTGGCGGCCGGGCTGGTCCAGCGCCTGGGGATGAAGGCCCAGCCGGCCTGGCGGGAGGTGGCCGGGTCGCCGCTACTCGGGCCGCACGCCAGGCAGGCGCTGGCCGATCTCGATGCCGGACCAGAGCCGGACTACGACACCTGGCAGTGGCTCGGGGTGCAGGCCGCGGCGGCAGCCCTGGAGGAGAAGGGGCCGGATGAGGCGCTGACCGAGCTCACGGAGACCATGACGGGTCCAGGCCTGGAGGAGATTTTCGCCGAGGCGCTCGGCATCGGGCACCCGGATGCCCCCGACGTTGTCCGGGCGGTGAAGGAGTTCCTCGCTTCGGGCGCCCCGCGCAGCGTGGACACGGTCGCCGAGCTGAAGGTGACGCTGCTCGGCTACCGGCCAGCGTGCTGGCGGAGGGTCGACCTGCCGGTCACGGCGACACTGGGCGAGGTCCACGACGTGATCCAGGAGCTCTTCGGGTGGGACGGCGACCACCTGCACGCGTTCGCGATCGGGAAGAAGCATTACAGCGACCCGGTCATGGACTTGGAGGAGACCGGGGACGAGGAGGAGATCCGGGTCAAGGACGCGTTCGCGGCTGGTGACGGCGGGAAGGCCGTGTATACCTACGATTTCGGGGCTAGCTGGCGGCACGAGATCACGCTGGAGAAGACGCTCGCGCGGGAACAGGGACAGGCGTACCCGGTGTGCGTGGCGTTCAAGGGAGACTCGCCAGTTGAGTACTGGAACGAGGAAGACCCGCAAGACCCTGAGCCG
>JAICUO010000236.1 GCA_025935815.1 Streptosporangiaceae bacterium | reverse complement strand
TTCGCCTTGGCGGCCGGCTTGCCCGCCCCCGCCGGCGCGCTCGCCCCCGGCACCCCGGCGCCGGCTGGCACCGGGAGCGAGGGCGTCGGCAGTGTCGCTGAGGGCAGGGCCGTCGGCAGGCACGCCGGCAGCGTGGGCAGCGACGTCGGCAGCGCGGTCGGCAGGGCCGTCGGCAGGGCCGTGGGCAGGCAGGTGGGCGTGGGCGAGGACGGCGCTGGCGTCGGCGTCGGGCTGGAGCCCACGCAGATCAGGCCCAGGATGCAGGTCTGCGACGGCTGCGATCGCGCCGCCGGGGCGGCCGCCGCGCCCGGGTGCCCGGCTGCCATCCCCGACGCCACCACCAGCGGCAGGGCCAGCGCCTGCCACCACAGCCGGGGCGGCGGCCCCGGGCTCGGCTCATGCCCGGCGGCCGGCTCCGGCGGGGTCGCGCCCGGCGGTGCCGGGTCCGGCGGGGTCGCGTCCGGAACTGCCGGATACGGCACCGGCGCCGGCCCGGCCGGCGTCCACGCGAACGCGAGCGAGCCGCCGATGATGGCCAGCAGCATGCACAGGAAGAAGCCCCCGAGGTTGGAGGCCGGGAACGAGAGGATCCCGAGCACCACCCCGGCGACTCCGTAGAACACCCGGTGCCCGGGGTTCACCCACACGGCGATCCCCGCGGTGATCAGCAGCATGCCGATCAGCACGCCGAAGACGCCGCCGATCCCGATGTAGACCACCAGCTTGATCGCGCCGTGCGACAAGACCCCGGACAGCGGGATCGCCAGGAGCTCGATGCCGGCCAGCGCCAGCAACAGGCCTCCCGCGAACGGGCGGCCGTGCCGCCATGCGCGAAATGCCGACCGCCCCGGGACCGGGCGGCCGGCGCTCCAGGCCGGCCGCCAGCTTCCCGGCAGCAGGGGGCGGCGGGCGGCGTTCTTCGCCGAGTCACCCGTTGTCATGACCGCTAGCAGGTCCCGCCGAAGCCGAGGCTCAGGTCGGGCAGCGTGAAGGTGCCGGCCGTGGTCAGCCAGGTGTGCTGGACCAGGTTGTTGATCGTGACGGAGGACGCCTCCTGGCCGAAGCCCCCGGCCGGGCCGCTCGCGCCCGGATCCTGGGTCAGGGACCCGGAGTCCTGCCCGATGGTGATGTTGTGGAAGATCGCCTCGCTGCCGGTCTGGCCGCTCGCGTCCACGATCAGGTTGCTGGCCGACACCGGGGTTCCGTGGCCGCCGGCCGTCAGCTTCAAGGTGACGCCGCCGACGGTCACCGTCTGGCACAGGTGCGACAACGTGGCCCGGTGGATGGCCGAGACGACCACCGGCTTGGTGCCCGCGGGGCCGGTGACCTGGCCGCCGAACTGCTCGAAGCCCGTGCCGTTGAGCTGGCTGGCGGTGACCAGGAACTCCTGGCCGGATACGGACATGCTGGCGGCGATCGCCCCGTTGGCGGTCAGCCCGACCAGGGTCGCCATGATCACGGTGGCGGGGATGAGGATCAGCGCGAGGCGGCGCCACTTGATCCGGCCGTGCGAGAGAGGCTGGGAGGTTCTATCAGTCGACATGGCAACTCCGTACCGGCGGCATTGACGGGGACCTCGTTGTGAGCGCGGGCACACCGGGCATGGCCGGTAAGTTACCGGCGAGTAGGACATTCCGTCAAGGACAATCACCTTATTTGCTGATTTGATATGCCTTCACTGGCACAGCGCTCAAGGGCGCCCCGCTGTCACACCTGCGGCGGGCGGCGCAGGCGAAAGGCGGGCCCCGCTGGCTGGAGGCCCGCCTGGCCGGGATGACGACTGGGTCAGGGACGCACGCCCGGGCCGGACACGGGGATCTTGGCGGGAACCTCCATTGTCGCGAGGATTCTCCCGGAGGCACTCACCGTCGCCGCGCCTGTCACGGCGTAGGTGCTCGGATCGAGCATCATCGTCTGGGTACGCGCCGGGACCCTTACTGACCGGCTTTCCGCTGTGAACCCGACCCAGGTGAACCCAACCAGGCCAGCTGCCTGCATGACCCGGACGCCGTGGACGTACGGCAGCGCGCGGAAGAGCTCTGCCGCTAGCCTCGGCGGCAGGATGTAGTCCTGAAGTAGCCCAACGACGGCGTAGAACGTCCCCAGCCAGAGCTCCGACGCGTTGCCGGGCGGTGACACGGAATCGGTGCGGGAGACATTGCCGTAGAGGTACTTCACGAGCGCCCGCGGGTCAGCCGGGAGCTTCACCGCCGAAGCGTAGGCAATCTGGGCGCCCACGCTCGGGTTGTCCCTGACGACCAGGTGGCCGTGCTCGTCGTAGTAGGCCCCCCGTGTGCCGTCCGCCGTCTGCCACGACTCTGGCTGGTCGGTTATCGAACAGTAGGGGATGCCGCTGCTCCCCGCAGCAGGGGTGTCTGGGCCCTTCGGACAGTTCGTGGAGTGCCCGACCCCCATGTACGCCCACTGGCTGGGGGCGACCGATGGCGCGGCGAGCGCCGCTGTCGCGGCCCGGTAGGCGAGTTCCCGCACCGTGAGCGGCGCCGGGCCATGAGCGGGGGAGCGCGGGACCGCGACCACGATCCCGGCCGCCGCGGCGGCCGCCAGCCCGGCCGCCAGGGCGAGCCGGGGAAGTGAAAGGCGGGCAGATGACGGGCGCCACCGCGGCGCGGCGGGTGCCGCCCGGCGCGGTTCGGTGTGGCGCTCGGCGGCGAACGCCGCGTAGCAGCGGTCCGCCGCGCGCGGGGAGACCTCGGCCGGGACCTCGGCCCGGAGCCTGGTCAGCAGGTCCATCTCATTCACTGCTTCTCCTCCAGCATTGTCGGGTCGATGTCGCCGAGCATCTTGCGCAGCCGGGCACGGGCACGGCTAATGCGGGAGCGGACCGTGCCCTTCGGGACGCCCAGGGCGCGCGCGGTCTCCTCGTAGGACAGGTCGCCCCACGCGACGAGCAGCAGCGGGTCGCGATGGCTGGCGGGCAACCGCGCCAGCGCGGCGGCCAGCTGGCGGCCGGCCATGCTCGCGGCGACCGCGTTGTCCACGTGGTCGGTGAACGGGGCGGTCACCGGGTCGGTACCCGTGCGGGCCAGCGCTCGGTAGAGCCGTATCTCGTCCCGGCGGTGCCGGCTGATGAGGTTAGTGGCGATTCCGTACAGCCACGGCAGCGCGTTGGCGCGCGCCGGGTCATAGGCATCCCGCTGGCGGAAGGCCAGCAGGAAGGTATCGGCCACCACGTCATCGGCCGCGACGGGCCCGAGACGGCGGGTCACGTACCGCTGGATGGTCGCGGAGTGCCTGGTGAAGAGGGCGGCGAAGGCTTCGGGTTCGTGCCGGGAGCGCAGGATGACCGACGCGTCGTCGGCCACCGCTGGTTCCTGTGGCGTCATGCGGCCCTCCCCGGGGCTATGGAGGATGATGCTCAGCAAGGACACCCGTCATTGCCCGCAGCGCGCCATCCGGTTCCCGGGTAAGCCCGCGAACCGGTAGCCCATGCCCGGTTCGGTCAGCAGGTAACGGGGGCGGGGCGGCTCCGGCTCCAGCTTGCGGCGCAGCTGCGCGATGTAGACGCGCAGGTAGTTGCTCTCCGACTCATACTGCGGCCCCCAGACCTCCCGCAGGAGCTGGCGCTGGGTGACGAGCCGCCCGGCGTTGCGGACGAGGACCTCCAGGAGCTGCCATTCCGTGGGGGTGAGCCGGATGTCGGCTCCCTCCCCGGCCCCGTTCCCGCGCCGCGTCACCCGCTTGGCGGCCAGGTCCACGGTGAAGTCCGGGGTGGTGACCACCGGCTCATCGGGTGCGGGCGTGGCCCGCCGGACGGCCGCCCGCAGCCGCGCCAGCAGCTCGTCCATGCCGAACGGCTTGGTCACGTAGTCGTCGGCGCCCGCGTCGAGCGCGGCGACCTTCTGGTTCTCCGCGCCCCAGACCGACAACACGATGATCGGGGTGCTGGACCAGCCGCGTACCCCGTGGATGACCTCCGTGCCGTCCATGTCCGGCAGGCCCATGTCGAGGATCAGCACGTCGGGCCGGTCCCGCGCGACCGCCGCCAGCCCCGACGCGCCGTCGCTGGCCGTGGTCACCTCATAGTTGCGCGCGGTGAGGTTGATGCGCAGCGCGCGCAAGATGGACGGCTCATCATCGATGACCAGGACCCGGGTCACGGGGCCGCTCCGAGCGCCGCGGGCACGTCGCTCGTCGCCGCCAGCAGGGTCAGCCGCATGGTCAGCCCGCCGTGCGGGGTCTCGACCGCCTCGATCGTGCCGCCCATCGCCTCGGTGAATCCCTTGGCGACCGACAGCCCCAGCCCAACCCCAGGGGTCCGGTCATCCAGCCGCTGGAACGGCTCGAAGATCTGCTCTCTCGCCTCGCGCGGCACCCCGGGGCCATGGTCGACGACCTCGATGATGACCCGCCCCGGGTCGCCATCGCCGGGTGCCTCCCGGGCGACCAGCGCCGGATACTCCGCCGGGTCATCCGGCGGGGAGTGCCGCAGCGCGTTGGAGAACAAGTTGGCCAGCACCCGCTCCAGCAGGCCCGGGTCGGCTTTCACCAGCGGCAGCCCCTCGGGCACCACGATTTGCATCAGGTCGGCGTCGTCCAGCCCGCGCAGCGCGATCGGCGCCACCTCGTCGACCGCCGTCGGGCGCAGGAACGGGGCCAGCGACCCGGTCTGCAGCCTGCTCATGTCGAGCAGGTTCCCGATCAGCGCGTCCAGCCGGTCGGCGTTCTCCTCCACCGTCGCCAGCAGGTCGGCCTCGTCCTCGGCCGTCCACGCGACGTCAGTCTGCCGCAGGCTGCTGACGCTCGCCTTGATGGACGCCAGCGGCGTGCGCAGGTCGTGGCTGACCGCGGCGAGCAGCGCGGTGCGCATCCGGTTGCCCTCGGCGAGGGCCTCCGCCTGCGCCGCCTGGGTGCGCAGCCGCGCCCGGTCCAGCGCCGCGACCGCCTGCGCGGTGAACCCGGCCAGCAGCGAGGTGGTCGCCGACGATCGCTGCCCGCTGACCTCAAGGGCGAGGTCCGGGCGGACCTCAAAGCGGATCCGGGGCGCCGCCGGGTCGGCGGTACCGCTTTCGGCCACCTTGATCCAGCGCGCTCCCGAGCGCTCGAGCAACTCCGCGTGGCCGCCGTGCGTGCCGGTGAGGTGGTCAAGGACGTCTGCGGGGGTGTCGGCGCCGCCGAGCACCGTCTGCGCGAGGGCGAGCAGGGACGCGGTCTCCTTGGCGCTGCGCGCGGCCTGGGCCTGCCGGTGCGCGGACAGGTGCACGAAGCTGCTCACCGCGACGGCCACGGTGACGAACAGCACCAGGGCCAGGAGGTTCTTGGGCTCGCCGATCGTGAAGGTGTGCAGCGGCTCGGTGAAGTACCAGTTGAGCAGCAGGCACGCGGCCACCGCGGCGAGCACCGCCGGCCAGAAGCCGCCCACGATCGTGATCGCGACCACGGCGACCAGGTAGAGCAGCAGGTCGTCGGAGAGGTTCAGGTGCTGGCGCTGGGCGGCGAGCAGGGCGGTCAGGGCCGGCAGCCCGGCGGCCGCCAGCGCCACGCCGGCCAGCTGCCGGCGCCGGCTGATGCCGTCCGGCGGGGCCTGCCTCGACTCCTCCACGGCTTCCAGTGTGAACCGTGCGGCGCAGTAGCGGAATACCAGCCCCGCGCCCCCGGCCCCGAGCGCGGCCGCCGCCAGCGCGATCGCGGCCTGCCCGGCGACCGCCCCGGTCGGCCGCAGGTGCGCGTAGGGCGGCCGGGAGAACCCGATGACCGTCAGCCAGCCGATGACTGCCAGCGGGACCAGCGCCAGGATCTCCGACGTCGCCGACGTGGCCGCGACGACGACCGCGCACGCGACCAGCACGCCGGTCGCCGGGAAGCGCCCGTGCAGCCCGGCGGCCACCGTGCCGACCGCGAACAGCGCGGCGAACGCCACCGGCAGCGCGTACGGCGCCGGGAATCCGCTGCGCGCTAGGTCCTTAGTCATCGTGCCTGCTATTCCAGCGCCCGTTCGGGCTTGTTCTGACGATCTTGACACTTCCCTAACGCCCTGGTCAGAAGGCTTAACGCCGCGCTTGCAGACCCCGTGAGGCATGCGCTCTAGCGTGAATTCCGCAATGAAGAACCAACTCGCGGTGACTGATCAGGGCGTGCCGGAAACGTTCGGCTACACGCTCAAGCGGAAACTCCTCGGCCCGCCGCTGGTCAACGACCAGATCCACACCGAGCGGCTGACCCGCCCGCTGGCAATCGGCGTGCTCTCCTGCGACGGCATCTCCTCGGCCGCCTACGGCACCGAGGAGATGCTCATCGAGATGATCCAGGTCGTCGGGCTCGCGGCGTTCACGCTGATCCTGCCGATGACGCTGGTCATCTTGGCCGGAGTCGCGCTGGTGGTGCTGTCGTACCGGGAGGTCGTCTCGGTCTACACGCGCGCCGGCGGGTCGTACGTTGTCGCGCGCGAGAACTTCGGTCCCCGGATCGCGCAGGTCGCCGCCGTCGCATTGCTCATCGACTACACGGTGACCGTCGCGGTGCAGACGGCGGCCGGCAGCGCCGCCATCGTGTCCGCGTTCCCGCAGCTGGCGAATACCCCGGTGATCGGGCCGCAGATCCTGCTGTGGATCTCGGTCGTCGCCGTCATCATCATGTGCTTCGGCAACCTGCGCGGCGTGCGAGAGGCGGGCCGCGCCTTCGCGCTGCCGACCTACCTGTTCTCCGGGGCGGTCGCGGTGATGATCGTCGCCGGGCTGTTCCGCGAGGTGACCAACGGGCTGGGCCACGTGCACGCCTACGCCGGGCCGACGTTCCCGATCGGGCACAGCGCCGAGGGCATCCTCAGCGTCGGCATGCTGTACATGCTGCTGCGCTCGTTCGCCAACGGCGGTTCCTCGCTGACCGGCATCGAGGCGGTGTCAAACGCGGTCAGCGCGCTGCGCCCGCCGGAGGGCCGCAACGCCCGGCAGATCCTCATCACCCAGGGCTCGATCGTCGCGTTCCTGATCGCCGGGATTTCCTGGCTGGCGCACGTTACCCACGCGATCCCGTACGAGGCGGGCTTCCCGACGGTGCTGGCGCAGGAGGCCGACGTCGTCTTCGGCAGCGGCGCGCACTACATGTACTTCGTGGTGCAGGCGGCGACCGCGCTGATCTTGTTCACCGGCGGGAACACGAGCTTCAGCGGGTTCCCGTTCCTGGCCAGCTTCGTCGCCGCCGACTCGTTCCTGCCCCGGTGGCTGACAAAGCGCGGACACCGGCTCGCGCTGTCCAACGGCATCATCGTCCTCACGGTGATCTCGCTGATCCTCCTGATCGCCACTCGCGCCCAGGTCAACGGGCTGATCCCGTTTTACGCGATCGGCGTGTTCACCGGTTTTTCGATGGCCGGATTCGGCATGGCCAGGTACCACAAGCGGGTCAAGGAGCGCGGCTGGAAGCGCCGCCGGATCATCAACGGCACCGCCGCCGTCTACACCGCCATCGTCGTGGCGATCTTCGCGATCGTGAAGTTCACCGAGGGCGCCTGGGTGATCGTCATCATCTTCCCGGTGCTGGTCTTCCTGCTCATCCGGCTCAACCGGGAGTACCGGATGGAATCGGGGGTCCTGGAGAACATGCAGGAGCGCCGGAAGTTCGGCGCCGAGGGCAAGACGCCCAACTACAGCCGCCGGGTCGTCCTCGTCTTCGTCGACAGCGTCGACCTGGCGACGTTCGCGGCCATCCGCTACGCGCGCGGGCTGCGCCCGACGGGACTGCGCGCGGTGCACTTCGTGGTGGACGCCGCGCACGCCGAGAAGCTGCGCGAGGAGTGGGTGCTCTACGGCCAGGAAGTGCCCCTGGAGATGATCGACACTCCTGACCGGCGGATCCTGCGGGCATCGGGTGAGCTGGTCATCCGCGAGGCCGAGCAGCCGGGCACCAGCGTGACCGTGGTGCTGCCCCGGCGGTCCTTCTCGCCCCTGCTGGGACGGCTGCTGCACGACCGGACCGCTGACAAGATCGCGGCCGTGGTCAGCCGGGTGCCGAACTGCGTCGCCACCATCGTCCCGTTCGACGTGGAGTCCCGCGTCGCGGAACTGCACGCCCACGCCGCCGCCGGGAACGGCACCGTGCCTGGGAACGGTGCCGCGCCCGGCCCGGTCACGTCCGGGCCGGCTACGGCAGGGCCGGTCGCGCCCGGTAACGGCAACGGGACGCGGCCGGCCGCGACGGTTGCCCTGTCGCCCGGGATTACCGGCATCAGCGCGCTCGGCACGGCCCGCAAGGCGGCCGTGGAGGGCCGGGTCCGGGCGGTGGAGATCCGGCCGGTCGAGCACAGCTGCGTGTTCGAGTGCGTCATCGATGACGGCACCGGCACGCTCGCCGCCATGTTCTACGGGCGCACCGGCATCCCCGGCGTGTCGCCGGGGACCCGGCTGCGGCTGGAGGGCAAGGTCAGCATGCGCGCCGACGGGCCCGCCATGATCAACCCGGCTTACGAGCTAGTCGGCCGCCCCGAGCGATAACTGCCCCTGTCCGGGAGAGATGAGCTCATACGCGGGGTTGATCATCACCGGATGGCCGTGCTGGATGCCCGCGGACCCGGAGAACCGGACGCGGGCACCGCAGATCAGGCCGGGAATGTGCGAGCGGCCGTAGAACATGGCCGTCAGGCTGCCGGTCTGGTCGCTGATCTCGATGGCCAGCACCGAGTTGCGCTCCACGGGGCGGATCTCGACGACCCGCACCTTGCCCTCCACGGCGACCTTGCCTGGCTTGGTGACCGAGCTGATCCGCGTGACGCCCCGGGGGCGGCCCTGCCCGTTGCGCGAAGCGGGCTTGGCCCCGTTGCCCGCCTCGGCATCGGCCGGGACGTGGCCGGCGACCACTTCCGCCTCGGCGGCCAGCCGCTGGACGACCGCTTCGGTGGGCTCCGCGGGTGCCGGCCCGACGCCGGCCTTGGGCCCGCCCGCGTCGCCGGGCTTGCCGTTGCCGGCTTTCCCGGTGCCGCCCGCCTCGGCCTTCCCGGCGGCCTTCTCGGCCGCCTGCCGCGCCTGGAGCACCGATACCCGGCCGGGGACGTCGTAGGGGATGATGGTGGCCGCGGACCGGGGGAGCCGGCTGACTACCGCGGCGATCTTGTCCGCTGTGCGGTCGTGCAGCAGCCGGCCGAGCAGCGGCGAGTAGGTGCGCCGGGGCAAGATGACCGTCACGTGCGTGCCGGGGTCCTCGATCTCCCGCTCCACCAGGTCGGAGGCGGCCTTGGCGAGCCGCCGGTCCGGGCAGTCGATGAAGTCGAGCGCGACCCCCCGGTCGGCCCGGGTCCACTTGTCCCGCAGCTTGTCGGCCCGCAGGCTGTCGATGACGAAATGCACGGCGCGGATCGACGTGGGCCGCTGCGACCGGGCGTAGCGCAGGGCGGCCAGCGTGGCTAGGTCGAAGCTGTCGACGAAGACGAAGACCGTGCGCCGCGTATAGTGCGCCGCGGGTGGCGGCTGCTCGCCGCCCACCGTCTCCAGCACCTCCGCCTCGGCCGTGTACTCGCGGTTGAGCCGGATCAGCGCGGGGACGAAGATCGCGAACAGGACGAGGACGACCCAGGCGCCCTCGGTGAACTTCACCACGGCGAAGATTCCCACCACGATGGTGGTCATCACGCCGGCCGAGAAGTTGATGAGGAACTTGTAGCGCCAGCCCTGCTCCCGGCGCTTGTAGTGGTACTTGGCCATGCCGAAGCCGGCCATCGCGAACGCGGTGAACACGCCGATCGCGTACAGCGGGACCAGGTTGTTGACGTCGGCGTCCTTCACGATCAGCAGCGCCACCGAGGTGATCGTCAGCACGATGATCGCGTTGGAGAAGACCAGCCGGTGCCCGCGCTTGAGCAGCCAGCGCGGCAGGAACGAGTCGCCCGCGACGTAGCTGGTCAGGAACGGGAAGCCGTTGAAGCTGGTATTGCCTCCGGTGTAAAGGATCAGCATGGTCGCCAGCTGCACCAGGTAGAACAGCGCCTGGCCGACGAACGTGTGCCCGAAGACGATCTGCGCCTCCTGGGCCAGCACCGTCGGGTAGCCGCTCACGTACGGCGCCGCGTGCGTGGCATGCGCCAGCCAGGAGATGCCGGCCACGAGGACGCCGAGGATGAGGCCCTCGGTGACGAGCACCTGGCGGGCGTTGCGGCCCTCCGGCGGGTGGAACGCGCCGACCGCGTCGGACACCGCCTCGATGCCGGTCAGCGACGCGCCGCCATTGGCGAACGCGCGCAGCAGGGTGAAGATCATCGCGAAGGTGATAATGCCCTCGGCGCCCGTGCCGAGCGGGTAAGTGCCGTGCAGCACGTGCGGGTCAACCGGATGGAGGTTGCCGATGACCTGCCGGATCAGGCCGACGATGATCATGAGGATGACCGATCCCGCGAACAGGTACGTCGGGACGGCGAAGGCCTTGCCGGCCTCCTTGATGCCGCGCAGGTTCCCGTAGCACATCACCAGCACGACGACGACGCAGATCTCCAGCTTGTAGGGGCCGATCGCCGGGATCGCGGACGCCACTGCCGCCGTGCCCGCCGCGATCTGGACGGCCACGGTCACCACGTAGTCGATGAGCAGGGCCACCGCGCAGATCTGCGCGATCCGTGGCCCGAAGTTCTCCCGCGCCACCACGTACGAGCCACCCGGCCTGATGTAGACCATGACGATCTCGCGGTAGGACAGCAGCACCAGCACCATGACGAACAAGATGACCAACGTCATGGGCAGGATCAGCGTGAACGCGGCCAGCCCGACGTAGGGCACCAGCGCGATCAGGATCTCCTCGGTGCCGTAGGCCGAGGACGAGATGCCGTCCGGCGACAGCACGCCGAGCGCCAGCCCGTTGGACAGCCGCTGCTCGCCGAGGTCCTGGTTGACCAGTGGCGGCCCTAGCAGCTTGCGTTTGGTGGAGTACCAGAAGGTGTCGGGCAGGCCCGCGCTTCTGTCGAGCAAGCCTGTGGCTTTACGCGTGGCCACTGATGATCTGCGCCTTTCATCCGGTCTATACGCTTTTGACGGCGCCAGAGACTTCTTACCACTACAACCGGTATGGGCGATACGGGCGGGCCGCGGTGCCGGC
>JAICUO010000805.1 GCA_025935815.1 Streptosporangiaceae bacterium | reverse complement strand
GATGTCCATCGTCACCAACACCTTCACCGACCCCGCCGAGCGGGCCCGGGCGATCGGGCTGTGGGGCAGCGTGTTCGGCCTGTCGATCGCGCTCGGGCCGGTCATCGGCGGGGCGCTGGTGGACTCGGTGGGCTGGCGGGGCGTGTTCTGGGTCAACCTCCCCGTCGGGATCGCGGCCATCGCGCTGACCGCGGTGTTCGTGCCCGAGTCGCGGGCCGGGACCTACCGCAAGCCCGACCCCGCGGGCCAGGCGCTGATCATGGCCGCGCTCGGCGCGCTGTCGTACGCGATCATCGAAGGCCCCGGCCAGGGGTGGGGCTCGGCGCCGGTCGCGGGCTGCTTCGCGGGGGCCGCCGCCGCGCTGGCGGGCTTCGCCGCTCACGAGCGGCGCCGCGCGCAGCCGCTGATCGACTTGCGGTTCTTCCGCAGCCTCCCGTTCTCCGGCGCCGCGGCGACGGCCGTGGCCGGGATGGCCGCCTTCGCCGGGTTCCTGTTCCTCATCACCTTGTACCTGCAGGACGTGCGCGGCTACCGGCCCCTGCAGGCCGGGCTCTTCCTCCTCCCGATGGCGCTCGTCATCGCCGCCTCGGCGCCGCTGGCCGGGCGGATGATGGCGCGCAGCGGCCCGCGGCTCCCGCTGGTCATCGCCGGGATCGGGACGACCGCCGGCGGGGTGCTGTTCGCGTTCCTGACCGCGTCCTCGCCGCCGTGGTACGTGCTGGCCGCCTGCGCGGTGCTCGGCGTCGGGATGGGGTGGGTGAACGCGCCGATCACCGCCAGCGCGGTCGCCGGGATGCCCCGCGCCCAGGCCGGGGTGGCGGCCGGGATCGCCTCCACCAGCCGGCAGGTCGGCTCCTCCCTCGGCGTCGCGGTCACCGGGTCGGTGCTGGCGGCCGGGCTGGGCGGCGCGCTGGGCGGGATCGCCACCGGGTCGCTGGGCGGCGGGTTCACCAGCGCCGCGCGCCCCGGGTGGGTGATCATCGCCGCGCTGGGCGTCGTGGTGCTGGCGCTCGCACTGGCCACCACCGGCCCGCGCGGCCGCGCCAGCGGCGCGCGCGCCGCGGCGCTCATCTCCCGGGCCGAGCAGGCGGCCGGGCCGCAAGGCGCTCCGTCCGGCCCGGCCGCCCCGGCCCGCGCGGCCTAGCGGGACGAGTACGCCGGGCGCGTAACTCCTGGCCCCGGGGCCGGGGCGGCGGGCATGATCGGTGCCGTGGCGCACATCGAGGTGGTACTCGGGGACATCACCAAGCAGCGGGTAGACGCGATCGTCAACGCCGCTAACGAGTGGCTGCGGGGCGGCGGCGGAGTCGACGGGGCGATCCACCGGGCGGCCGGGCCGGAGCTGGCCGAGGCCGGCGGCAAGCTCGCCCCGTGCCCGCCGGGCGAGGCGCGGGTGACGCCCGCGTTCCGGCTAAGCCCTCCGGTCAGGCACATCATCCACACCGTGGGGCCGGCCTGGGAAGGCGGCGGCCACGGCGAGGCGGAGCTGCTGGCCGGGTGTTACCGGCGGTCCCTGGCGGCCGCCGACGAGGCCGGCGCGCGCAGCGTGGCGTTCCCGGCGATCTCGACCGGGATCTTCGGGTACCCGCCCGTGCAGGCGGCCCGGGTCGCGGTCGCCGCCCTCGCCTCAACGCCGACCAGCGTCGAGCTGATCCGGCTGGTCGCCTTCGACGCCGCAGCCCGTGACCTGCTGGAAGCCGAGCTGGCGGCCAGCCGGCGCGGGGACGCCGCCCAGCGAGGGGACGCCAGTCCCGTGCGGCTGACCGCGCGGGTGCGCGGGCACGTGCAGGGCGTCGGGTTCCGGGCATCGGTCCGGATGCGCGCCGCCCGGCTGGGCCTGTCCGGCTCGGCCGCGAACCTGGACGACGGCTCGGTGGAGGTCATCGCGGAGGGGCCGCCGGAGCGCTGCCGGGAGCTGCTGGCCTACCTGGAGGGCGGCGAGTCGCCCGGCCGGGCCAAGCGGGTGACCCGCCGGTGGGGGCCGCCGCTGGGCGGCCTGACCGGGTTCGTCCAGCGCTAGCCCGCGCCCGCCGCCGTCGGCGAGGCCAGGCCGGCCTGCCCGCCGGCCTGGCCTGAATCGGCGAAGCCGAAGCGGGGCAGCAGGCCGTTGTCGGGGAAGCGGGCCACCCCGGCGATCCGGTCCCCGGACAGCGCCAGCACGATCAGGCCGGCGCCGGCGGCGGGCCCGCCCGCCTCGCTGGCGTAGCAGGCGAACGCGGGCTGCCCGTTCGCCCTGGCCGGCGCGAGGGTGAACCGGCGGGCCCCGCCGCGGAACACCATGGCCGACAGCAGCGCCGCGGCCGCCTGCGGGCCGCGGAAGCTGAACGGCAGCGGCGGCATGGTCAGCCAGACGTCATCGGTGAGCATCGTCACCAGGGCGTCGACGTCCCCAGCCTCGAACGCGTCGGTGAACCGGGTGAGCACGTCGCGCTCGGCCGCCGACCCGGGCAGCGGCGCCTGGCTGAGCGCGCCGGGAGACAGCCGCTGCGCGAGCGCCGCCCGCGCTCGCTTCAGCGACCCGTTGACGGCGTCCAGGCTGCAGCCGAGGATGCCGGCCGCCTCGGCCGCCCGGAACCCCAGCGCGTCCCGCAGCACCAGCGTGGCCCGCTGCCGGGGCGGCAGGTGCTGCAGCGCGGCGATGAAGGCCAGCGACACCGACTCCCGGGCCTCATAACGGGCCTCCGGGCCGGGCGCGGAATCGGGGATCTCCCCGAGCAGGTCATCCGGGCACGGCTCCAGCCACAGCGGCTCGTCGTCACTGGCCGGCGCCGGCAGCCCCGGCCCGGGACCGGCCGGCGGGGATGGCGCCTGGCCGGCCCCGCCCGGCTGCAGTGCGGCCGGCGCCCGCCGGGTGGCGCGCCGGGCGTTGAGGCACTGGTTGGTGGCGATGCGGTACAGCCACGCGCGCAGCGACGAGCGGCCCTCGAACCCGCCGATCCCGCGCCAGGCGGCCACCAGCGTCTCCTGCAGCGCGTCCTCGGCGTCGGCGACCGACCCCAGGATCCGGTAGCAGTGGACCTGCAGCTCCCGCTGGTAGAGGCTGGTGAGCTGCCCGAACGCCTCCCCGTCGCCGCCCTGGGCGCGCGCCAGGAGCTCCGCTTCCGGCTGCCCGGGCTCGGTCATGATCACTGTCCCCTTCGCTGCTCGGCATGCTCGCCCGGCCGCCTGCTCGCCAATGCGGCGGCCCCGGGAAAAATCATGGGCCCGTCGGCGGCCATTTTTCCGGACAAGCCGTGTCTTAGTCAGTAGTGGCG
>JAICUO010000444.1 GCA_025935815.1 Streptosporangiaceae bacterium | reverse complement strand
GCCGGGCCGCCCACCTCTACTTCTCCCGTGTACGTCACGCCCCCGAATCTATCGGGCAGGCAAGCTACCGGTAATAGGCGACCTACCGGAAAGAAGTGGCCCAGAAGCAAGCGGCCCTGCAACTAGTGGCGCTGCAACTAGTGGCCCTGTAATAAGCGGCCGCAACACGCGGCTTCGGTCGGCCCGGCCATGCCCCCGTGACTGGCCGGGCCGCGCCGCATACCCATGATGCCGACGGGGTCTGACATTCGAGGGCCGTGCGCGGGGGCGTTGGGAGAGAAATATTGGGAAAAGTTGAGGGGCTAACGCCGTGCTGGCACCCAGTTACCTGAGCAGCGGGACGGCGGGACCGTCCGGGGTGGCCGAGAGCGATCCCGGGTAGAAGCGGCGGGCGGCGTCGATGACGTCGGGGAGCGGTGGCCACCAGCGGCCGTGCCGCAATGATCCGAGCGCGGACACGATGCCGGCCGCCTGCTCGGCTGGCTCTTTGGCGGCCACCACGGCGACGCGGTGTGGCCGCAGCGCGCGAAGCGGCCCCAGGTAGAAGTCGGGAGGCTGCTCCTGGCCGCCCGGCTGGGCGCCGCCGGTCCGGGCGCCGCCGGGCTGCTCGCGGGCGAGGACCAGGTAGTAGTCGGGCAGCTCGAACTGGCCCGCGCGCCAGGCCGCGAGGGCCTCCCCGGCCCGCACCTCGAACGCCTCGGTGCCGCGCGGCGCCTGGGTCAGCTCCCACATGGCCTGCCATTGCGCGGCCATCGCCGCCAGGGGGTCGGCGGCGACCAGCACGTAGGGGGAGGAGATCCGCGCGGCCCGGCGCAGGGCCGCCGCGGCCACCGCGATCCCGTCGCCGGCGATCCCGTCGGCGCTCCCGGGGCTGGCCGGCGCCTCGGGGCGGACGAGGATGACGTTCGCTGGCCGGCTGACGGCGGTGAGCAGGACGTCGCCGGGCTGGCCGGCCAGGACCACCACAGTGGACGGGTTATGCCGCACGTTCCGATCGTATGCCGGGGGCCGGCGCGGGGCGCGGGCGGCCGTTGCGGAATCGTGAAGTTATTACATGGCGCATTCACCATGATTTGGTCGCATGATCGGGCTCATCGTGGCATAGTTGTCGCTCATGATGAGCACGCGCCGATCGGGAAGGCGGAGATCGCGGGGGTCGTTCGGAGGCGGGCGCCGGGGGAAGTCACTAATCATCTGCGGGTCCATCTTCATCGCCATCGGCCTCGTGATCACCATCGGTACCTACACGGCGGCAGATGGCCCCGGCGGGGGCACTTACATCGTCAGCTGGGGACCGATAGTCGGCGGCCTCGTGGCGATAATCCGCGGGACCGTCCATGTCGTTGCGGACCGGCGCGCCATGGCGCAGCCGTCCCCGCTGATGCCGGGCGTCGGATTCGGCATGCCAGGCCCCGGACCAGGTCAGCCGGGATACGGCGGGCCGGGCTTCGCGTCTCCGGGGGCCATGCCGCCCGGGTACACGGGACCGGGCTTCGCGGCACCAGGGTTCGCGGGACCAGGGTACGGGATGCCTGGAAGCGCGGTACCTGGAAACGCGGTACCTGGAAACGCTGGGCCGGGGAACCCCGGGCCAGGCCAGGGCTTCGGAGCGCCGGCCGCCGGCGGCCCGGGCTTCGCGTTGCCGGGCTTCACCCCCGCGCCGGGGTTCACCCCTCAGGGCGGGCCAGGTACCCCCGGGCCCGGCTGGTTCGCCGACCCCCAGGATCCGGCGACGCTGCGCTGGTGGGACGGACAGGCATGGACCTCCCACACCCAGCCGACCGCTTACACGAACCCGGTCGGCCAGGCACCGTCGGCCGTCCCGGGCTACCCCGCCGGCCCCGCAAACTGAGGGATTCGCCGATCGAGATCTACAGCTGGCCTGGTCAGGAGCGAATGGCTCTGCGGTTCCGGTATCCCCCGTGGCGCGCGCTCTACCAGCACCTCCTGGAGTACCGCGGTGATGCATGGGCAGATGAGGTACTGCTGCCATGGGTGGAGGCGCACCCGCGGCCGGTTCGCGACCTGCGCCGGATCGGCCAGCCGGAGGCGATGAACGTCGCGGTCCCCAACGACCACGACAACTACACGCCGCTGCAGGCCCTTTACGTCCTCAGCCGCGTGCTCGACGTCCTCATCGCGCCCTTCCAGCCGGAAGGGGCGCTGCCGCTGGACGGGCCGCGCGGAGCGTCATCCGAAGTGCCATCGCCGTGGACGGGAGGCGTGCCCGACCACGGTGCCTACGAGGCGTTCTGCTCCGCGCTGGGGTGCGCGAAGGTCAGCCAGCAGCGGTTCCACCCGTTCTTCCACGAGATCGTCGCGGTCCAGCCCGCCGACGACCCGCGGGAGCCACCGAGCCTGGTCGCCGAGCAGTGGCCGGGGTTCCTGGCGGGGTCACTGATGCTGGCGCGCGCGGGCGTCACGGTCCGGGCGGGCTCGCGGTGGCTGGATCCCGCGGTAGCCGAGCGCTCGGCGTTGTACTGGGCCTGGTGGCGGCGCAGCCGGCTGGCCGTCGACGAATCCCGCGGCTGGGGTCCCAACTCGCAGTGGCGCACCGACTTCCGCCGCGACTATTACGTGAGCGGGCAGGCCTACTACAACGTCGACGCGGCCTTCCGGGCACCGCGTCACCTGCCCGGGGAACTGACCATCACCGAGCAGCGCGAACTGCTGCGGTACCGCTGCGGCACGCTTCGCGACCCCGGCCCCGGCCTGTGGATGTGGGACGTCAGCCACGCCGAGGCAATCGGCGAGGCCGTAAGCTAGCCGACAGCGGGACAGCGCGCGCCGGGACAGTGCCCAACGGGAGGGTGCACAACGGGCGCGGCCGGGCATAACGGCGGCCATTCCAGCGCTATTAACCGGGCACCGCCAGGGGTGAGCTGACCGAAGGCCTTCGAAAGTCAGATCAGCTCGCTACGATGGCGGTAGCCCCGTTCCGAAGATCCCGCCAGGCTCCGAGCTAGCTAGAGAGAGGGCGCGCAGTGGCTGACCGGCTTGTCGTTCGCGGCGCACGCGAGCACAACCTCAAGGATGTGTCCATCGACCTGCCGCGCGATGCCATGATCGTGTTCACCGGGCTGTCCGGGTCGGGGAAGTCAAGCCTCGCGTTCGACACTATCTTCGCTGAGGGCCAGCGGCGGTACGTCGAGTCGCTGTCGGCGTATGCCCGGCAGTTCCTCGGCCAGATGGACAAGCCCGACGTCGACTTCATCGACGGGCTGTCCCCCGCGGTGTCGATCGACCAGAAGGCGGCCAGCCGTACCCCGCGTTCCACCGTCGGCACGATCACCGAGGTCTACGACGACCTGCGACTGCTGTACGCGCGGGTTGGCAAGCCGCACTGCCCGCTGTGCGGCCGGCCGATCGCCCGGCAGACCCCCCAGCAGATCGTGGACCGTGTCCTTGAGCTGGAGGAGGGCACCCGGTTCCAGGTGCTCGCCCCGGTGGTGCGCAGCCGCAAGGGCGAGTACGGCGAATTGCTCAAGGAACTGCAGACCAAGGGCTACTCGCGGGCGCGGGTAGACGGCACGATCATCCGCCTGGACGAGGTCACCGGAGACAAGGCGGCCCTCCCCGCGCTGAAGAAGTACGAAAAGCACGACATCGAAGTGATCATCGACCGGCTCGCGGTCAAGGGCACCGCCCGCCGCCGCCTCACCGACTCCGTGGAGACCGCGCTGGGGCTAGCCGGCGGCGTGGTCATCCTGGACTTCGTGGACCTGCCGGAGACCGACCCGCATCGCGAGCGGATGTACTCCGAGCACCTGGCCTGCCTGTACGACGACCTGTCGTTCGATGAGCTGGAGCCGCGGTCGTTCTCGTTCAACTCGCCGTGGGGCGCGTGCCCGGACTGCACCGGCCTGGGCACCCGGATGGAGGTCGACCCCGAGCTCATCGTCCCTGACGGGGACAAGTCACTCAACGAGGGCGCGATCGCCCCGTGGGCCGGCGGCCACGTCAGCGACTACTTCGACCGGCTGATCGAGGCGCTGGCCGAGACCGTCGGGTTCCGGCTGGACACGCCCTGGGGCCGGCTGCCCCAGAAGGCGAAGAACGCGCTGCTCAAGGGGTACGACGGCCAGGTCCACGTGCGATACAAGAACCGGTACGGCCGCGAGCGCTCCTACTACACGAACTTCGAGGGCGCGGTCAGCTACGTGGAGCGGCGGCACGCCGAGGCCGAGTCGGACTCCAGCCGGGAGAAGTTCGCCGGGTACATGCGCGAGGTGCCCTGCCCGTCGTGCAAGGGCGCCCGGCTCAAGCCGGTATCGCTGGCCGTCACGATCGACGGCAAGTCGATCGCGGCGCTGTGCATGCAGCCGATCGGCGAGCTCGCCAAGAACCTGCTCGCCCTCGACCTCTCCGAGCGGGACATGCAGATCGCGCGGCTGATCCTCAAGGAGGTGAACGCCCGGCTGGGCTTCCTTCTCGACGTCGGCCTGGACTACCTGAGCCTGGACCGCGCGTCGGCGACGCTGGCGGGCGGCGAGGCGCAGCGCATCCGGCTCGCCACCCAGATCGGGTCCGGCCTGGTCGGAGTGCTGTACGTGCTGGACGAGCCGTCGATCGGCCTGCACCAGCGCGACAACCAGCGGCTGCTGGACACGCTGCTGCGGCTGCGCGACATGGGGAACACCCTCATCGTCGTCGAGCACGACGAGGACACCATCCGCTCGGCCGACTGGGTAGTCGACATCGGCCCCGGGGCGGGCGAGCACGGCGGCCACGTCGTCGTGTCCGGCCCGGTTGAGGAACTGCTGGGCAGCGAGGACTCGCTGACCGGCGCGTACCTGTCCGGCCGCAGGCAGATTCCAGTGCCGAGTGCCCGGCGCACTCCGGAGAAGAGCCGGGAGATCGTCGTCCGGGGAGCCGCCGAGCACAACCTCAAGGGCGTGGACGTCGCGTTCCCGCTCGGCTGCCTGGTCGCGGTCACCGGCGTGTCCGGGTCGGGCAAGTCCACCCTGGTCAATGACATCCTGTACCGGGCGCTGGCGCGTGAGCTGCACGGTGCCCGCACCGTGCCGGGCAAGCACCGCACGGTGACGGGCGTGCAGCACCTGGACAAGGTCGTGCACGTGGACCAGGGGCCGATCGGCCGGACGCCGAGGTCCACCCCGGCGACCTACACTGGCGTCTTCGACCACATCAGGAAGCTGTTCGCGGCGACCACCGAGGCCAAGGTCCGCGGGTACCAGCAGGGCCGGTTCTCGTTCAACGTAAAGGGCGGCCGCTGCGAGGCGTGCTCCGGCGACGGGACCATCAAGATCGAGATGCAGTTCCTGCCCGACGTGTACGTCCCGTGCGAGGTCTGCCACGGCGCGCGGTACAACGAGGACACGTTGCAGGTGCACTACAAGGGCAAGTCGATCGCCGAGGTGCTGGACATGCCGATCGAGGAGGCCTCGACGTTCTTCGAGGCCGTCCCGGCGATCCACCGGCACCTGAAGACCCTCGTCGACGTCGGCCTCGGCTACGTACGGCTCGGCCAGCCGGCGACCACGCTGTCCGGCGGGGAGGCCCAGCGCGTCAAGCTCGCCTCTGAGCTGCAGCGCAGGTCCACCGGCCGCACCATCTACGTGCTCGACGAGCCGACGACCGAGCTGCACTTCGAGGACATCCGCAAGCTGCTCGGCGTCCTCACCAAGCTGGTCGAGGGCGGCAACACGGTGATCGTCATCGAGCACAACCTCGACGTCATCAAGACCGCCGACTGGATCATCGACATGGGCCCGGAGGGCGGCTCGGGCGGCGGCACGATCGTCGTCACCGGCTCCCCGGAGCGGGTCGCCGCCACCGAAGGCAGCCACACGGGCCAGTTCCTGGCGTCCCTGCTGAAGTAGCGCGGTCCGGCTTAGCCCGGGGCGGGCGGCCAGAGCAGGGAAGGGCTGCGCTGGAAGGCGCGGCGCAGCCCCTCGGGCATCGCGTTGACCACCTCGCGCGGGTACTCGACCCGGCGCCCGTTCACGCGCAGGGCCATCGCCGGCGGCCGCCGCGCGAAGCAGCGGTCGCAGCGGCCCGCCGCGCCGGTCGGCAGGAACCGCTTGCACTGCGGGCACCGGTCCCGGGCGTTCAGCGGGCGGCGGGCCGGGTTGCGCGCGTAGACCGTGAGCCGGTCGCGCAGGCCCGGCCAGTTCGGCAGCGCCACCTGCTCGGCGGGCGTCCAGTTGAGCGCGAGCTCCTGATGGAACCGGGCGGTGCCGGTCGCGCCGTCCGGGCCGTCTCCGACGTAGGCCAGCACCGGGCCCCGGTAGGCGCGCAGCGCCGCGTAGCTCGCGCCGTCATCGTCAAACGGCGGCCAGCACAAGAAGAGGACCCGGCCTGGGCGCGCTCGCACGGCGCGCACCGAGTCAAGCCGCACCACCTCGGTCCACAGACGGCGGCCGCCGTGGAACTCGCTCGCCCGCGTGGCCGGCGGCGCGGCCGGGCGCGGCCCGGGCGGGGCGATGTCGGTGGCGAGCACGTCCGCGCCGCGGGCGCGCAGCAGCGCGGCCCAGTAGCCAGTGCCGGCCCCGCACTCTAGCAGCGGCCCGTGCCGGGCCAGCGCCGCCAGCGCGGCCGAGTCCGGGATCGCCCAGGAGAACAGGGCGGCGAGCTCCTGACGGCGCGCGGGCAGGTCGAG
>JAICUO010000034.1 GCA_025935815.1 Streptosporangiaceae bacterium | reverse complement strand
CTGGCGTGCCAGCGCAGCAGGGTCCGCGGGGAGACGATCAGGCGCAACTGCCGGAGCTGGCGGCCCGGCAGCACCCGGGCCAGCGCGGCCAGCACCGCCCGGTCCGCCCACGACAGCCTCGGTGCCTTGACCTGCCGCCGGAGCACAGCGACCTGATGGCGCAAGATCAAGATCTCGGCGTCCTTGGCGCGATCAGACCGGGCGAGCAGGGCAAGCCAGCCGAACACCCGCAGCGCCATGAGGTAAGCCAATCGTAGTGACACGAGCAGTCACTGTGCCGGAGCTCATGGCTCCCGCGCAGCCCTATACCGAACCTACCCTGCCCTGATCCGGAAGAAAGAGCAGGTCAACGGCAGTGACAGGGTTTCCGGCACCCACAGGCTGTGCCAGCGCAGCAGGGTCCGCGGGGAGACGATCAGGCGCAACTGCCGGAGCTGGCGGCCCGGCAGCACCCGGGCCAGCGCGGCCAGCACCGCCCGGTCCGCCCACGACAGCCTCGCTGCCTTGACCTGCCGCCGGAGCACAGCGACCTGATGGCGCAAGATCAGCCGAGGCCTGGGGTTCACCCGGCGCAACACCGCGACCTCCTGGCGCAGGACCAGTATTTCGGCGTTCTTCGACGCCGATGAGCGGGCCAGCAGCGCCAGCCCAGGACAGTACCGCGACACCGAACCTGTAAATCAGGCGTATCTGCACGAGGGCACATCATCGCAGGTCCGAGCCGGTGGCCGGGTTACGGACGTACTACAGGGCCCTCTGGTACTCGTTGATCACCGCCCCAGATCCAGTTCGCGGCCCAGCTCAGCCTGTCCACACGAGGTCGAGAACGCGAACCAGGCCGTGATCCTCGTCCACCGTGAACGTGATGAAGCCGGAATCGTCCAGCTCAGCCATCCGCTCACGGCCATCCGTCGTCACGCCGACGCTGAACAGCCGGTCGTATGGGTCAGCGCAGACCCGCGCCAGGATTCTGACCAGTGTGTCGAAGGCATCATCGGGCAGCCCCCGCATCTGCCGCAGCACCCGCGTCTCCAGGTGCGGCCGGTAGCTCACGCGCCCCGGCGCATCCGAATGTAGTCCTCTAGCAGCATGCCCTCGCCGGTGCCGTTCAGCGCCGCCTCCTCCGCCTCGTAGAAGCCGGGCTGCCGGACCGCGAAAGCGCGCGCACTCCACGCGCGCAGTACCCGCCGGAGGTAATCCCACCCCTCCGGATCACGGGCACCGTCAATCGCCTCCCCGTAGACAGCCAGGAAGCCCTCATGCTCCCGCGCGGGAAGCGCCCGGAGGATGCCCCGCGGGTCCGGGGTGTCCTCGGATGGGCTGATCGGCTCAGCGGTCATGACACCCACCCTACGCCCCGCAAGGCGGCAAGGCCGGGCAGTTCGAGCGGCGTTTCACGCTACCCGCCACGGTTGTCGCGCCGATCAGCAACCGCACCACCCGCAGGAAGGCGCAGCCCGCGCTCGCCGATACCCCGTCGTGGTTGCAGGTACATTTTGGGCACTACCAGCAGGGATCACGCATCGTGCCCAGCGTCATGACCGACCCCGCCGGGCGCTCTGCTCAACATCGGCGCATTGGTCTAGACCTACGAGTTTTTGGTGCTCGCTCCGTGCTTGCTCGGACGCGACGGTACGGGCCGGCAGGGTCCGGCATCCACGTCACTTTGCCTCGCGGGGTTGCGTTACAGCTCCGCACGCCCCATCCCGCCGAGTGCGCCAAATCCCAGCTCAGAGGCCATGTATCGAGTTCTGAAGCGGTACAGGTACAAGGCGAGTGAACGTGCGGAATGGGTGTCTCTGGCCGGGAACCGGTGGCCGCACCTGGCCGCTGTTAAAGTCGGCCTAGGCATGGCCGGGATTTCAGGACAGGATGACGGGATTGGTGAGCGCTGCCATCTGGTGTCCGGGGTGGCGTACCTCGACCCTGATGAATGCTGATTCCCCGGCGCTGGTGCGCCATTCGATGCTGGCCGCCCCTTCGGCAGGCAGCGATCCGCGGTGGACGGTGCCCCGGTCGGTGTGGAAGCTGACCGTGCCCGACGGGACGCCGCCGACCACGGCCCGTACCGTGGCCGGCTCGCCGCTGGTTTCCAGCTGCTCGCCGATTCCGGCGATGCGGTCACCGGCGCGAGCCTCAAGGGACAAGGTGACCGCCGCTGATCCGGCGATCCAGCTGTGGCCGGCCCTGAGCCCCGCCAGGACCGCGCTGGTGCTCAGCTCATCGGCCAGCACGACGGTATGCGGGATGGAGATCTGGCCGTCCAGGTGCGTGTCGCTGCTGCCGATCGCGGGCAGCCACCGCCCACGGTGGATGCCAGCGGCCAGGGCACGTCCCCATTCGGCCACCGCCGCGTCATTGTCGGCGTTCCAGGGCCGGCCGGAGCGCCACAGGCCGTTCCACACCTCGACCGCGTCGAACCCGTCAAACGGGTACATGAAAACACCGCCCGGGTACGGCGCGTGCGGATGGGCTGCCACGCACAGCCCGCCTGCCTGCCGGACCTGGCTGACGTGCTGGCCGATCACGTCGTCGCGGACGCCGTACCGCCACTCGATCACCTGCCCCGGTCCGATGCCGAGGGCCAGCCAGTGCCCAGTCTGGGTCACGGCTTCCTGGCCCAGGATTACCAGCAGGTCGTCACCAGCCAGCTGCCCCCACGCGCCGTGCGTGTCGGCAGTGTTGTGCTCGGTGATCGCGATGAAGTCCAGCCCGCTCGCCCGCGCAGCGGCCGCCAGCTGCCCCGGCGTTAGCTCGCCGCCATGCGAGCGCGCTGAATGAACATGGCAGTCACCCCGGTACCAGCCGCGCCCCCGGCCAGCCACCCGCCCCGGCGGGAACTGCACCTCATGAACCTGACCCGTCATCTTGTCCCGCCTTGCTGTCCGATACCGACGCCCGCACCTGCAGCCTGGCTCCTGGGCAAGCCAGCTGCGGGCGTTTTTCACAGACAGCGAACCCTTGGCCTGACGGTCAGCACCTCGCCGTTGCCCAGCGGCCCCCTGAAGCCTTGGGAGCAGGGCGGACTCGTGCCAGCCGTTCGGGGACCTGGAGGTCTGCGTATCTCACGATGCCTGGTCCCGAGGCGTCGGCCACGCTCACGGACGCTGTCCTGCAGTGTGACGGATGGCGGTGACCGTCTAGAGGCTGCGCTGGTCCAGGTCGGTGACATCGTCGCGGAGGCTGACGGGATGACCTTGCGGCGAGGCTGGCAGCGGCGGATGACGCGTTCCTCCCCGCCACCGGGACCACGTTGCGGTCGTCACCGGCGGCGGGCAGGGGATCGGACTCGCCGCCCGCACGCTGGCCGCGAACGGCGCGACGGTCATCATCGCCGGACGCAGGGAACCGGAACTCCGGAAGGCCGCGGCGACGCTGCAGGACGCGGGCGGCACCGCTGATCACCACATCGCGGACGTCACCGTGCCCGCCCCTAGTGTTAGCTGTTGGTACTGGTGAGCTTGGCGCGGACCTTGCTGGCGTCGGGGTGCTGGATGTTGTCATAGATGGCCAGGGCCTGCTGCCAGGCTTGCCGGGCCTGCGGCAGTTCACCGATGGCGTGGCGCGTGTCGCCGATGTGGATGAGGATCTCTGCCTCGAAGTAGCGGTCACCGTGGTCTCGGCAGAGCCTGAGCGCGACTTCGAAATGTCCGGCCGCCCGGGCAACGTTGCCCAGGTGAAGCTCGACATAACCGAGGGAGTCCCAGGCGAGGTGTTCGAACGGGCAGCCGTCGAGCTTGGCGATGAGGGCCAGTGACTTCTCGCAGAACGCGCGGGCCCGCTGGTAATCGCCGAGGAGGGCGAGGAACCAGCCGACGCAATTGAGCACTTCAGCCTCCGCGGCCTCATGGCCGGCGGCCCGGAAAAGGCGGAGCGCCCGTTCACTATGAGCGAGGCCATCGGCATAGCGGCCCTGAGCCTCGGCTAGGACCGCGAGGCACTGCTGGGCCAAGGCCTCACCATGGTGATCACCGAGCCGCTGGTACAACAGGAGGCAGCGCTGCAGGTGAGCGCGGGCCAGGTCATGATCGCCTGTGTTGGCATAGACGTTTCCCAGGCGGCGGAGAGCCATGGCCTGCCCGAGAGCATCGTCAAGGCGCATCGCGGCTGTCAGGGCCGTGCCCATGACGGTGATTCCCTCATGCAGGTAGCCCCGCCGGTGAAGATAAGACGTCATCACGCAGGGAAGCTGCCAGGCGTGGCTGTCCATGCCCGTCTCGGCGGCAAGGGCGACCACGGCGAGCAGGGCCTGGTGCTCGGCTTCGAACCAGGCCAGGGCTTGCCGGTGATCGGCGAGGTGGCAGGGAACGGCGCCACGCTCGGGCGGTGCGAGGGCGAGTGGCTCGCGCGACTGGTGCAGCAGCATGGAACCGCGGTCAGCGGTGTGCAGGTAGTGGTCGAGGACCCGGCTGGTGGCGGCACCGCGGTCGCGCCGGGTGTCGATGTCGCGGGACTGGCTGGCGGCGTAGGCGCGGAGCAGGTCGTGGAAGGCGTACCGGCCGGGTAGATGCTCGGTGATCAGGCAGTCGCGGGCCAGCTCGCGCAGCAGCCGGCGGGCCTCGGGCGGGTCTGTCCCGGCGAGGCTGGCGGCGGCGGGAACGCTGATGTCCGGGCCGGGGTGCAGGCCCAGCAGCCGGAACATCCTCGCGGCCTGCGAGCCGAGCTGCCGGTAGGACCAGGAGAACACGGCAGCGACGCTGGCCGCCGGGTCGCCGGCATCCAGGGCGTCCAGGCGGCCGGCGGCATCGCTCAGCTCGGCCGCCAGCTCCGCCAGCGAGAAGCGGGGCCGGGCGGCGGCCCGGGCGGCGGCGACCGCCAGCGCCAGCGGCAGGTGCGCGCACAAGCGTGCGATCTCGCCGGCCGCCTCGGGATCGGCGGCGGCCCGGGCAGCACCGATACGGGCTGTCAGCAGTTGCACTGCTTCGCCGTGCGCAAGGACGTCCAGGTTCAGCAGCCGGGCGCCGTCGGCGGCGGCCAGCCCGGACAGCTGGTTGCGGCTGGTGACGATGACCAGGCTGCCCGCGCTGGCCGGCAGCAGCGGCCGGACCTGCGCCTCGTCTCGGGCGTTGTCAAGCACGATCAGCATCCGCTTGCCGGCCAGCAGGCTGCGGTACAGGGCCGCCTGGGCATCCAGCGTGCGCGGGATACGCTCCGGCGGCACCCAGAGCGCGTCCAGGAACCCGCGGACCGCCTCCGCGGGCGTAGCCGGGGTACCTGACGGGTCGAAGCCGCGCAGGTTCACGTACAACTGCCCGTCACCGAACCGGCCCGCCACCTGGTGCGCCCAGTGCACGGCCAGCGCGGTCTTGCCGATGCCGGCCATCCCGCCGACCGCCGTGATCACCACGGCCCCACGAGCCTGCCCGCCGGGCCGGTCAGCCAGCCGGGTCAGCGCCGTCAGCTCGGCCGAGCGGCCGGTGAAGTCCGGTATCGTCGGCGGCAGTTCCCGCGGAACGGCTCGCTCGGCTTCAGTCGCCACAGGCCGTGCCGGCCTGGTAACGGTCAGGGCCGGGTCACCGGACAGGACCTGCTGATGCAGGTCCCGCAGCCCATGCCCCGGCTCGACGCCAAGCTCGGCGATCAGGACATCACGGGCGGCCTGGTAGGCGGCCAGCGCCTCGCCCTGCCGCCCGCACCCGTACAGGGCCAGCATGAGCTGGCCGTGGAACCGTTCCCGCAGCGGATGCCGGGCGGTCAGCTCGCCCAGCTCGCCGATCACCTGCTCGTGGCGGCCTTCGTGCAGGTCACCCTCAATGCGCCATTCCAGCGCTTGCACGTGCAGCTGCTCTAGGCGCGGGACCCACTGATCACGTATCAGCCGCGAGGGGATGTCCGCCAGCGGGGTGCCGCGCCACAGCTCCAGCGCCCGTGCGGCCGTGTCCGCCGTCCTTGCCCACTCGCCGGCCCTCACGGCGGCGCCTGCCTCGCGGCACAGCGCCTCGAACCGCGCCACATCAAGGTCCCCCGGGTCCACCCGGATCAGGTAGCCCGGCTCGCAGGACTCCACCCTCCCGGCTTCGGGCCCGAGCAGCCGGCGGAGCCGCGCGACATGGCTGCGCAGCGTCCGCGCGGCGGCGGGCGGCGGCACGCCATCCCACACCGCCTCCGCCAGCATGTCAGTGGAGACCGGCGTGTTCGCCTGCAACGCTAGCGCGGCCAGCAGCACCCGCAGCCGAGGCCCCGCCACCGGCACGTGCCTGCCCGTTCTGTCGGCCAGCACCAGCGGTCCCAGCAACCCCAACTGCACGGCGCCCCCTGCCACTGCCCCGGAAGACCGCCAATGTGACCGACGTGTGGCCCATCAAGATGATATGCGCGTTGCACACAGATTGCACCGGGATTGAACACCGTTGAAGGACGATCGATCCGAGTACCCGGCGAAAGGACGGAAACAGGTGGAAGAAACGCGCATTACGCGCGGCCTCGACAGGCGCGCGCTGCTGAGGATCGGGGTGCTGACCGGAGCTGGGGTGGTCGTGGCCGGCGCCGTCGCCGCCCCGCGCAACGCGCGGGCGGCGAGCTTGCAGCCCGGCTGGGATCACTGCACCCTGTGCCAGGGCATGTACTACGGGAACGGGCAGAACACCGCGGGCGTCTGCCCGGGCAACAATGGCGGCAAGCACAACCCCGGCACCAGCCACAACTACACGCTGGAATTCAACGGCGGCAGCTCGAATGGCAACCCCCAGTCGGGCTGGGATCACTGCATCAATTGCCAGGGCCTGTACTACGGGAACGGGCGGAACTTCGCGGGCGTCTGCCCGGCCAATGGCGGCACGCACAACCGCGGCACCAGCTTCAACTACGCGCTGGCACACGGCGGCGGCAGCCCGAGTGGTAACCCTCAGTCGGGCTGGAATCACTGCATCCAGTGCCAGGGCCTGTACTACGGGAACGACAACATCGCGGGCGTCTGCCCGAAACCTGATCCCTCCCTCCGCCTCTTCGGCCCCGTCCACTCCCCCGGCACCAGCTTCGACTACAACATCCAGTGGACGACGTAGCCCACGCAAGAATACGAGCGACCGCGCCGCGACCATGTCACCATGAGCGCGGCGCGGCCGTCCTACCCGCGGTTATTTCGGGTCTGTGGATTTAATGGTGTTTCCGGCTCCTGATCGCCGAGTCCTGAGGGGAAGCCTCCGCCCTCGATGCTGATCGCCTCGCCCCAAACGAGGACGCCGCCCGGTGCCGTCACCGGGTCGGGCACGTCCTCGTAGCGCAGGATCTCAGGACCGCCCGGCTGGCGGTGAGCAGCTGCTTTCATGGCGTCAGCCATCTACTACCGCCTCAACATCCTGTTCACGGCCTTTGTCGCCGATCCCCGCTATCGCCTCGACGTACTGAAGATGCTGCAAGGCGACGTATACGACGATGTCTAGCCAGTAGCCCTCACCAAAATGCGCGAGATCACGCGGCAGGTGTAGCAGAATCCAGACCACATGTGGCATAAGCATCTCGGCACGCTCCGCGCGCCGGCCCAGGCACCACTGTTCTAGTACTACGCAAGCGCAAGAAACTGGCACCAGGCCGACGTTCAATCGCCGCGGTCCCCGGTTGAACGTCCTGGCGCTGATCAGTGGCATCCCGGTTCAGATCGCCCGACGGCGGACCAGCCAGACGGTCGCGGCGATGAGGAGCATCGACAGCACGAGCAGCCAGCCGCTCTCGATCCACTGGATGGGCCAGAACCGGCTGGCCGGCTGATAGCTCGTCCAGTACGTATAGCCGTGCTGGGTGAGGTATCGCTCCGCGTTGAGGATCGTCGGCAGCTTGACCAGGGGGACCTTATCGGGGGTCACTGCGGGCAGGAACCGCTTGAATAGAGGGTTCATGACCTGGTCAATCGTGGCCTGGCTGACCGTCGTGCCGCCCTTGGTCCACCACTGGCTGAAGATCCAGGCATTGCCAGGCAGGCTGAGGCTGGTGGTCAGCAGCGGTGTCAGGTAATGCTCGCGCAGGTACAGCCCGGCCGCGAAGGCGAGTCCAGCGTAGACAGCCAGGGTGGCGGCGATCGCGGGGACGACCCGGCGGATAAGCATTCCGGCCAGGGCGCCAATCGTGAAGGCGGCTAGCGCCCAGGCGGGGAACGCGACCCCGCGCAGGTCGAACACGGCCGGGTCGAACGGGGACAGCTCATTAAGGGCCACCGCCTGGTTGCCGGTAGCAAAGTACGGCTGGTAGTACCAGGACAACAGAACGCCGAAGGCGGCGGTAGCGGCGACCAGCAGGATCGCGAGCGGCACCAGCTTGGCAACCGTCCAGCGCCATCGGCCGAAGCCCTGGGTCCAGGCGTAGCGGAAGGTGCCGGTCTCCAGCTCCCGGGCTAGCACTGGCGCTCCGAGGAACGCCCCGGCCAGCGCGGGCACCGCCTGCAGCAGGCCGCCATTCGACAGGACCGAGTCCATGCTATTGAAGGTGCTGGCCAGGTCCAGGCAGGCAGGCGCGCTCGCCGGGTGGCAGGCGATCGCAGCGGCGTAGGCATGGTGCAGTTGCAGGCCGACTATCCACACGACCACCGCCAGGGCGCCCAGCAGCGTGGCCACGCCGGCCAGTGCGAAGCGGTGCTGCCGCCAGGTGACCCCGGCCATCCGCCACCACGGCACCGGCCGCAGGCTCGCGTCCTCATCCGACGGGCGGTCCGACACGGTCAGCGCGGTCATTTCGTCACCTCCGACGTCTGGGTGTCCTGGTCATGGCCCGGACCGGGCAGCGCCACGGCACCGGGTTCGCGCAAGTAGGCGAGGGCGAGTTCTTCCAGGCTGGCCGCGCGCGCCGTCCACCCTCGTGCATCCATCCGTCATATCGGGCCGTGCCTACCATGGCCTTGACACTGCCTGGTAGGCGCCTGGTAGGTCGCTGCGGGCATGATGGCCTGCGGTACGAGCGCCGCCCATGATCGCGGAAACTCGGGCCCGCGACCCCGATGAGTCATTGAGGTCGTTAAACGTCATTGAGGCTTATACGTAAGTGCCCTTGAAAAGTAAAGCCCGATCGCCGCCAAGAACGAGGTCTTGAACGTTTCGATTGGCCTTCGATAGTCGGTGTGCAGGATTCGCCAGGTCTTGAATTGGGCTACCGCGCGCTCGACGGGGGCACGGTGGGAACTGATTTTGCGGGAACCTCCTTATATCGGCCGGGGAAGCCACTGCCTATTATCTCGCCCGGCGTGTCGCGAACTTTCCCGATCTCTAAGCAGACAGCACGAGAATCGGGGAATTGGCGATGTTTCGCATAAGCCTCCGAAGATGCGCGGCAGTTGAACCAGGACCCTGTCAGATACTCCACAGCGACTGGACCGGTGACAGGCGGGCGGCGCGGATGGCAGGCAGCAGTCCGGCCCCGGCGCCGATGATGACAGCGGCGCCCAGGCCACCGGCCCAGGCGTCGGGCGGGATGACGACGGCCTCGTTGTGCCCGCGAGTGTAGGCGGCGGTGGCGGCCACTCCAACGATCACGCCAATAACGCCCCCGGCCAGGGACAGCAGGACGGCCTCGGCCAGGAATTGAATGCGGATCTGACCTCGGGTGGCGCCCAGGGCACGGCGCAACCCGATCTCCTGGCGGCGCTCCAGCACCGAGATGATCATGATGTTGGCTACTCCGATCGCACCGACCAGCAGCGCGACCGCGCCCAGGCCGAGGAACAGGGTATCCAGGGCGCCCTTGGCGTCGGCCTGAGCGGTGAGCGCGGCTGACGGCTGCGAGACGGTGACCTGGCCGGGGTTTTCGGGGTTGGCCTCGTAACCGAGGAGGCTGTCCACCCGTGTGGTGGCGGCCTGGTCGTTTGGCGTGGTGCGGACGTAGATCTCCGAGGGATGCCCGTCGAAGTACAGGTACTTCTCGGCGGCGGGAAAGCCGACCAGGACCGCCGAGTTGAGCTCCGGCGCATAGGTGGCCTGGTTGAGGATGCCGGTCACGTAGAACCACTGGCCACCGATCCAGATCCGCATGCCGGGCCGGATCCGGTCGATGCCCAGTAGCCGTGCCGTGGTGGCACCGAGCACCGCGACCGGCTCGCGGGCGGTCGCCGCGTTCAGGTACTGGCCCTGCGCGACGCTGGCGCCGGACACCTCGGGCAGGCCCAAGGTGGCGGCGTCCACGCTCAGGCCGTTGGTGCGGTATGTGGGGATGGCCGGGGTCCGGTAGGCGTTAACGCCGCTGACGGAGCCGATGTCGTCCACTGCGGTGACTCCGGACAGCCGGCTGATCATGCCGGGGGCGGCCGCAGGCAACTCGGCGGCGGTTCCGGAGAAGGTCTGCCCGTTGGTGACCGTCAGCAGGTTGGTGCCCAGGCGGCCGATCTCGGCTAGCAGCGCGGACTGGGAGGAGGAGGCCAGGCCGAGGACGGCCACGATCGCCGCGACGCCAATCGCGATGCCCAGTGCGGACAGCGCTGCTCGCAACTTGCGAGTCCGCAGCCCGACGCTGGCCAGCCCGGCTAGGTCCCCGGGACGCAGCCGGGCCGGGGATGGCGCGACCTGGGCAGGCCGTCCTGACGTGGTGGTCATGATCGTCCTCCCCGCGCCAGGACACGACTGGTGTCGGTGGTGACGTGCCCGTCGAGCATCTCGATACGGCGCCGCGTCCTGGCGGCGACCTTGAGATCATGGGTGATGATGATGATCGTCGTCCCTTGCTGATTGAGTTCTTCTAGCAGGGCGAGGATCGAGGCACCGGTGGCGGAGTCGAGGTTGCCAGTGGGCTCGTCGGCCTGGACCACCGGCGGGCGGCCGACGATCGCGCGGGCGATCGCGACCCGCTGTCGCTCCCCGCCGGACAACTGGGTCGGCCGGGCGGCACCCCGGTGCCCGAGGCCGACCCGCTCCAGCGCGCCTGCCGCCAGCAGCCGCCGCTTGCTGCCGCGGTCTCCGGCGTACAGCAGCCCATCGGCTACGTTGCCGAGCACGCTCTGGTGCTCGGCCAGGAAGAACTGCTGGAAGACGAACCCGATCCGGGTGGCCCGCAGCGCCGACAACTGGCGGTCGGTCATCCGCGCCGCGTTTAGGCCGGTGACGCGCACCGTCCCGGTGGTCGGCTTGTCCAGGGTGCCCATCAGGTGCAGCAGCGTGGACTTGCCCGACCCTGACGGCCCCACGATGGAGGTCAGTTCCCCCGCGGTCACCGCCAGGCTGACCTCGCTCAGTGCCTGCACCGGCGGCGACCCCGGATACACCCTCGACACCCGCTCCAGCTCCAGCACTGTTTCTGCTGGTCCCATAGCGGCATCGCTGGCGGTCATCTGGCCGGCACCACGACGCGCTGGCCGGGGGTTAGCGCCCCGGTCACCTGCACCAGCCCGTCACCATCGTCGAAGATGCCGATCGTCACCGGCACATAGCGGCGTGTGCTGCCCGGCCCCACGACCTCCACGTCATACCCGCCAGCCCCCTCCGCCAGCAGCGCTCCCACCGGCACGACCAGCGCATCCCGCGCAGTCTGGGTCGTGATGTCCACCGTCACAGGCGCCGAATCCAGGCTTCCCGCCGCCGACGGGTGAACCAACCGCACCGACACCGAGATCGTCGTCGTCGCCTGCGTCCCCGACCCCGAGGTGACCGCCACCGTCCCCATCCGCGAGACCACCCCGGGTGTCGTGCTCCCGTCCGGCAGCGTGACGCTCACCGCATCCCCCACTTTCACCCGCGACTGCTGGGCGACATCCAGCGGAACCGTCACCTGCTCCTGGTCCGAAGTCGCCGTCAGCACGGGTCCTGACGCAGTCCCGCCCGGGCTTCCGGTCACCTGGGCGACCCGCAGCGCCTGCGGCTTGAACACCACCTGTCCCAGCGTCAGGCTCCCGGTCGGCCAGGCCACTCCCAGGTGCTTCTCCAGCTGTTCCACGCCGTACGAGGTCTCCCACGAGTAGTAATCCGCTCCTGGCCCTGCCGGATCACCTGCCCGGGCGAGGGCAGCCAGGTCAGCGCCCCGCTCGCCTGCCCGGTCACCGTATAGGACCCCGCGTACCCCAGGGTCGCGGTCACTGGCGTCACCGCTGACAGGTCCTGCCGGGTTACCGTTGCCGTCGCCGGCGGGGGCGCCCCCTGCTGCCCGGACCCATGCGAGGACGCCGGGGTGAACACCCCGGCCCGCCAGGCCCAGACCGCCCCGGCCGCCAGCACGACCACCATGCTCAGGGCCACCCAGCGGCCGCGGCCGCGCGGTCGTCGTGCCTCTGCGGCCTCGAGGGCCTGCGCGTTCTGGCCCCGCTGCATCGTCCCGCTCATGAGGACACCTCGCTGGCGCTCGGCGTCCGCATTCGCGGATGCACAGTGCTTACTGATTCGCTCGCAAGCTCGCTCATGACCCGCCTACCTGCACCGGAGCCAGGCGATTGCAGGTGTTCAGAGTGTTCTGGAAGCCCGGCGAGTTCGGGTTGATGCCCGCCTGGGCAAGCTGCGACGATACGCTGACATCGGGGTTGGGATCAGGGTAGTTCCGCACACCATGCGAGCGCATGCACTGCGCGAAGCGCAATAGCTGGGCGTTATTCGGTGTTTGCTTCGTCTGTGGGGACCCTCCGCTGGGGAGAAGGTGCTGGCAGGCGCTGAGAGCCGTAGGGAAATGCGGGTTACTCCGTTGTTGCTGCTGTTGCTGCTGGTTTCCGAACGACACACCGGTGGGGTTGGGGTCGGGGAACGTTGGAAGGCCGTGCGAGCGCATGCACGTCGTAAAGCTGAGTTCCTGCTGGAGCTGCGATGACCCGCCCGTGCTCGATGAGGATGACGGGCTGCTGCTGCATGCGGCCGCTAGCATCACGATGCCGACCGTGACGGCCAGCACGCCCGCCCGCCGCGGCCATACCCGGCACCCGCGCTGGCGGGCACCTGCTGTCTCGTGCTCATGGCCTGCTGAATGATCCTCAGAGTGGGCGTTGCGATCTTGCTTCATGCCGGACCTCGGTTCGCGCTGTCGTACACCTGGAATCCGTTTTAGTAGGCAGCGCCTACCATGGCCTTGACACTGCTTGGTAGGTGCCTGGTAGGTCGCCGCGGCCATGATGGTGCACGACAGTCGCGACATCACCGCAGCCGGCTAGTCGCGATAGGGAGCCGGGGAGCCAGGGAGCCAGCATGAGCCTGACGCGGCCAGTTCGAGTCCTGCGCGGCTGGGCGCGGAGTCCGCACCTGCCGCCGCGCACCGTGCGCATGCGCCTCACGCTGCTTTACGGCACGCTGTTTCTCCTCTCCGGCATAGCACTGCTGGCGGTCGCCTACACCCTGACCTGGAACGCCCTGAACGCCATGAACGTCCCCAGCCCTCCCCCTGTTATCGAGAACGCCAGCAGCCTCCGGGCGCTCCGGGAGGAGAAGCTGCGGAACGCCCTGATAACTGCCCAGCACGCCACGATGATGCACCAGTTGCTCACGAGCTGCCTCCTTGCGCTGGCCGTCTCGGCCTTCTTGTCAATTGGCCTCGGCTGGCTGGTCGCCGGCCGGGTGCTGCGCCCGCTGCGGACCATGACCGCGGCCACGCAGCGCATCAGCGAGCAGAACCTGCATCAGCGGCTCGCGGTCGCCGGTCCGGACGACGAGCTCAAGCGGCTCGGTGACACCATCGACGATCTCCTAGCTCGCCTTGAGTCGGCCTTTGACGCACAGCGCCGCTTCGTCGCCAATGCCTCCCATGAGCTGCGCACCCCGCTCACCATGATGCGCACCGCGCTGGATGTGGCCGCCCGTAAGCCCGGGCCACCAGTCCCTGCCGTCACCGCGCTGGCCGGCAAGATCCGGGTAGGACTCGATCGGGCCGACCGGCTGGTGGAAAGCTTCCTCACCCTTGCCCGCGCCGAGCACCGTGGCACCGTGCACCGCACCACGCTCGCACTGGACAAGCTCGCCACCACTGTCCTGGCCGATCGCTTCGACGCGATCAACGACATGCACCTTACGGTCGGCCAGGATCATCACGACGCGCCGGTAGCCGGCAGCGAGGCGTTGCTCACTCACCTGACTGGCAATCTGATCGACAACGCCATCCGGCACAACCAGCCCGGCGGCTGGATTCACGTCGCCACCGACACCGATGCCGGCACCGGCACGGTGCAGCTCGTCGTCGAGAACTGCGGTGCTATCGTCGACCCTAGTCGAGTGGATGAATTGACCCAGCCGTTCCGCCGCGCGGTCCGGGACCGCACCACCGCTAATGACACTGGTGTCGGCCTCGGGCTCTCGATTGTCGCCGCCATCATCACCACCCACCACGGCACCCTGGACCTGCACGCCCGCCCACACGGGGGACTCCGCGTTACCGTCACTCTCCCGCTCGCCGCTCGCCCTGCCCTCACCGTGGCAGCAGCCTCATGAGGGTTCTGGTCGTCGAAGACGTGCACGGCCTAGCTGACGACATCGCCGAAGGGCTGCGCGACGAGGGCTTCGCCGTCGACGTCGCCTACAACGGGCTCGACGCGGCCGCCAAGCTCGACGCCAACGCCTACCAGGTCGTCGTTCTCGACCGGGACCTGCCCGGCATTCACGGCGACACCCTCTGCCGGATGATCACCGAAAGCGACCGGCCGACCATGACTCTCATGCTCACCGCGTCCAGCACCGCCGATGACCGCATCAGCGGGCTTGGCCTCGGGGCCGACGACTACCTGACCAAGCCCTTCCACTTCGCCGAGCTCGTGCTCCGCATCCGGGCCCTGGCCCGCCGCCAGCCCACCGCCCGGCCTCGCGTCTACCACGCCGCCGACCTCAGCCTCGACCCGCAACGCCACGCCGCCACCCGCGACGGCCGCTCCCTCGACCTTTCCGTCAAGGAGTTCGGCGTCCTCGAGGCCCTGCTCCGCGCCGCGCCCGCCTTCCTCAGCACCGAAGAGCTGCTCGAACAGGTCTGGGATGAAAACGCCGACCCCTTCACCAACGCCGTCTTCAACACCCTCAGCCGACTACGCCGCAAACTCGGCAACCCGCCTCTCATCGAGACCCAGCCCGGCGTCGGCTACCGCATCGCTGACCTGTAGTACCTCTGAAATTCGGCTGTAGGGTCTGACCTGGGCGTTACGCGGCGGGCTGGTACTCGTTGATCAGCCCGCCAAGGAACTGTCGCCGGCGGATCCGGCGAGGCGGTGCGGGGAAGGGGATTACGTTAGGAGCGTCGTCGGGGGCGCGCAGGCCCAGCCCGTGTCCTTGGTGGCTGCGCCCGGTGTTGTAGTGGTTGACGTACTGGGCCATGATGACGCGTGCGTGCCGTTCGCTGGCAATGAGCACCCGGTCGGTGCACTCGGCCCGTGCCGTCCGCACGAACCTCTCAGCGATCGCGTTCATGCGAGGCGCCTGCGGCGCGGTCGGGATCACTTCGATCCCGCAGGCGGTGAAGACCGCGTCGAACGCGGCCGTGAACTTGGAATCCCGGTCCCGGATCAAGTGGGTGAACCCGCGCCCGGCTTCAGCCAGGTCGGCGGTGAGCTCGCGGGCCAGCTGGGTAACCCAGGCAGCGGTCGGGAACCGGCTGACGCCCAGCAGGTGCACATGCCGCGTGTGGTGCTCAATGGCGAACGCCACGTACAGCTGAGTTAGCGACACCGCGCAGTCGATGTGGAAAAAGTCCACCGCCAGGATGGTCTTGGCGTGCGCGCGCAGGAAGGTGCGCCAGCGGTCATCTCGCGCCGCCGGAGGCGGTATCCGGCGCGAGCGCAGGATCCTGACGAACGGATTGGTCAGCGCCTCAATTATCTTGAACGGGCCGCCGGCCTTGCTGCCGAGAGTGGTTTTGACCGCGCCCGGGCTGACTGCGTTGAACGTCAGGCCCTCGCCCTCATGGCGGCGAGCTTGGGCATAGGTGTGCATCAGGGCCAGCAGCTTGGCATCGGCGTAGGCCTCGACCTGCTTGTACTTACCCGGGTAGCTCCAGTCGGTGACCGGCTCGCCCCGCGACTCGATCAGGGCGGTCATGATGACCACCCGGGAGGGCGCTGCGAAGTCGCCGGCTCCCTTGTGCAGAAGGTCGAGCACACGAGCGCCGAGCGTAAGGCAGCACGTCAGGCCATGTGCAGGGTTTCGGCCCGGCACAGGGCAATAGGCTACGTGGCATTGGGTCTTGTCGTGGTGGCCGAGGTCGTGAACCAGGAGGTGGCGCCCAAGTGAGCCAGTCCGTGAATGCAGAGATCCTGGCGGAGCTCGACGCCGAGCGCCGGGCCCTGGGGGAACCGGCCGGGCGCGGGGGCGTGGTCCGAGAGCTGGCGGCCGGGGGTTCGGAGTGCCGGATCGTGTTCTCGCAGCTCTCGGCCGAAGACGCCGACGACGTTATCGGGGAGGAGATGGCTCTGGCCCGGGAGCGCGGCGGCACCTTGGAGTGGAAGCTCTACGGCCACGACGCTCCCGCCGATCTGGACCGGCGGCTGCTCGCCGCGGGCTTTGCGGCCGACGACCGTGAACAGGTCCTGGTGCTGCCGGTGAACGAGACGACTTTGGCGGCCTCCGGTGCTCCCGACTGCGTTGTCCGCCGCGTCCATGACGAGGCTGGCCTGGCCGACTACGCCGAGATTGCCCGCGAGATCGGCCGCAAGAACTCAGACGAGGAGCAGCGGCGGCTGGCCGCCGTCTTGCTGGAGGCGCCCGGCACGATGAGCGTTCACGTCGCCTACGTAGACGGCGAGCCGGTGTCGTGCGGGCGGATCTACTTCCGCGAGGGTGGCGCCCATGCGGAGCTGGCCGGCGGCCGAACGAAGACGGCGTACCGGAACCGGGGGCTCTTCGGCGCAGTGGTTGCGGCGAGGCTGACAGAGGCACACGAGCGGGGCCGCACGCTGGTCTTCACTGACGCTCTGCCCACCTCGGAGCCCATCCTCAGGAAGCGCGGCTTCCAGGTGGTCACCTCCACCCAGCCGTTCCTGTACGAGCCCGTGTCCTGACCCCTCAGAGGTGACCGGCGGTGTTGATTGTGGCGCGACCACCGTCATGGTGGCGTAGGCATCCACCCGGTGCACGGTGAGCACGGTCCCGCGCATCATCTACGGGACCACGGCGCCGCGGACTCCGCGGTTCACCAGCGCTGCGTCTCGGCGAAGAAGTCAGGCACCGCCAGTGCCTTCCCCGTGGCGCGGGCCTGCTGGTGCACGAAAGCCCCGAGCGCGAGGTCAAGGACACCGAGACCGAACGGCGAGAAGACCACCGGCTGGTTGTTCGGCACGGTCACCTCGCCGTTGAGTACCCCGGCCAGCGTGCCCGTGACGAACTCTCGTCCGCCCGTGGCCTGCTCGGCCAGGTGCGGAGAGGTATTGGCCTTCATGCAATGCTCGACGTCGTCGAAGACGTTAGATGCCGCAAGGATCACCTCGGGGGCCAGGTCGCGAAGGGACAGGTTAAGTGCGAGCTGGCCGGACTTGAACGGCGTGTGTACGTAGGGCGTACCGGCAGTGGTGGTGAAGACGACGGTGTCGGCTTCCAATGCGGTGTCGAGGTCCGCGGTAAAGGCGGCCTTCTCCCCGAGCACATCGTTCAGATGGCCGACGAGTGCTTGCCCGGATTCGGCATGCAGGTCGTGCACCACGTACGCGTCGGGCGTGCACCCGGCTGCCTTGAGGTACTCGCACACGTTGCGGGCGATGATGCCCGCGCCGACCACGGCCACGCGGGTGCCGTGATACCCGCCTGGCCGTAGCGCGGTAGCGGCGATGGCCGCGGAGGCGGCCGTACGGGCTGCGCTGATCTGGGCCGCTTCCAGGCAGGCGATTGGGTAGCCGGTCTCGTAGTCATTCAGGATCAGCAGGCCCGACGCGCGCGGTATGGACTTCTCCGTGTTGGACGGAAAGCTGGAGATCCACTTGATGCCGGCGAGCTGCACGTCCGAGCCTAGGAAGGCCGGCAGGGCGATGATGCGCGCGTTGGGCTTCTCGGGGAAGCGCAGGAAGTAGCTGTCGGGGTTGACCGACTCGCCGGCTTCATGGTCCAGGTAGGTCTGCCTCACGCGGTCTAGCACCGCGGGGCGGTTGCCGGTCAAGACCTCGTGGACCACCGGTCCGGGGATTAGATCGAACTCGAACACGAAGGTGTTCCCCTCTGGGATCTTATGGGAGATCGTCGCTGTTCGCATGGGAACGCGGCTGTTGTCGCGACCTTGGGGTCCCCGGTCGTTGTTACGAACGGGGCACGGGGGCGAGCGCCTCCGGCCCGAAGTGCTGGAGGACCCAGGCGTCGTTGTAGACAGTGTCGAGGTAGCGGTCTCCCATGTCCGGGGAGATGCACACCGTGCGTAGAGCCCGCTGAGGGTCGTTGAGTTCGAGCCAGGTGCGGGCGCCATCGACGACGGTTCCGGTGGAGCCGCCGAACAGCAGACCCCGTGCTGAGAGGGTGCGGCACATCCTGAGTGCAGCCTCCTCGGGGACGAGCACCACGTCGTCGAAGGCATCCGGGTCGAGCAGCGGTGGCATGACGCCTGCGCCGACCCCCGGTATCAGGCGGTTGGCCGGGGAGGAACCGAAGCTGACGGACCCGACCGAGTCCACAGCGACGACCCGGGCGGTGCTGCCGATGTCGCGAATGTAGCGCAGGCAGCCCATCGCCGTGCCTGCGGTACCGACGCCGACGAAGAGGACGTCGAGGTCGGGAAAATTCTTGATAATGCTGCGGGCCGTGCTTTCGTAGTGGGCCATCCAGTTGGCCTCGTTGCTGTACTGGTTCAGCCAGACGTAGCGGTCGTCCTCGTCGCAGTAGCGCCGGACGAGGTCGAGCCGGGCCTTGAGGTATCCGCCCTCGGGGTCTGGCTGGTCGACCACCACCATCCGGGTGCCGAGCGCCCGCATGACGGACGCGGTGAGATCGTTGCACCGCTGGTCGGTCACGCAGGTGAAGGGGATTCCCTTCCAGGCGGCGATGACGCTCAGGGCGACGCCGACGTTGCCAGACGAGGACTCGATCAGGATGGAGTCCTCGCGAATGACGCCGTCCCGCTCGGCGTCGGCGACCATGGCGACCGCCGCCTTCATCTTGATGGAGCCGCCGAAGTTGAATCCTTCGCACTTGACATAGAGCGCACGCCCCAGCACGGAGGTGAGATCGACGTAGAGGTCCGAGTCAATTAGTTCGTGCGGTGACCCAACGATGGCCATCAGCTGCTCATTCGCCCGGTGGTGACGGATGGTTCGGTGCGGCGGGTGACCCGCACGACGGTGTCGGCGAGTGCGAGCAGGTCCGGGTTGTGTGACACTACCACCCATGCGCCCGGCCAGTCACGGGTCATGGCATGCCAGATGTCGCGTGCGGTGGGGCCGTCTAGTGACGAGTCGCAGTCATCAACGAGGTAGACCTCGGCCGGGCGGCACAGCATGCGGGCCAGGGCGAGGCGCTGCCGCTGGCCACCGGAGAGCCGACTGGCCTCGCCCGAGTCGATGAAGGTGTCCAGCCCTTCGGGCAGCTCGGGGGCGCCGGGGTCCAGGTGGACCGCGGTCAGCGCCTGGTTCATGCACTCCTCGGTGACGGAGTCGTCACCGAGCCGCAGGTTGTCGCGGACGGTGCCGGCGACGAAGCGGGGCGACTGGCGGGCGTAGCTGATGTGCGGTGTACCCAGCCGGTCCCGGTCACCGGTGACGGCGGTGCCGTTCCAGTGGATCACTCCCACCGCGTCGGGCTGCAGGGCAAGCATGGCGCGTACGACCGTGCTCTTGCCGGCGCCGATCGCACCCACGATCGCCACAAGCTCGCCGGGCCGGACGGTGAAGCTGACCGGCTCGGGGGCGGGGCCGCCGTCCTGGGCCGCGCGGGTAAGGCTGCTGACCGCCAGTTCGCGCAGCGGCTCCGCGAGGGCGACTGTCGCCGGGGCGGATTCGACCCCGCTGCTCGTCTCGGCCAGGCGCTGGTATGACACCTTGCCACCCTGGTATCGGGCAAAGACCTTGCCGTAGAAGGACATCTGCTGGCCCAGCCAGCTGGAGTACGTGATGAAGAGCACCAGCTCGCCGATGGTGAAGTCGCCCTCGGTGATCTGCCAGCTTGCGGTCAGCAGGACCACGGCGATGCCAATCATGACCAGGTTCTGGAACAGGTCGGAGAGGAGGTCGGAGAAGACCTGGTGGCGCTGCTGGAGGCGTCGCCGCCCGGCGAAGTCCTGCTCGAGCCAGGCCATCCTGCTGGTGATGGCGCCCGACAGGCGCAGGTCCCGGATTCCCGTCAGGGTGTCCGTGATGGCGCCGCCAATGCGGCCTTGCTCCACGCGGATCTGTGCCTGCAGGGCCGCCACCCGGTTCTTCAGGAAGATCGAGGCGAACAGCCCGCCGAGCAGCAGGACCAGCGGGATGGTCATGATCAGGTCGGTGCTGGCGAGCACGATGACGGCGATGACGAGCAGCAGCGATCGGTAGAAGACGTCGGTGGTCCACTCCAGCAGCCCGCCGATCTCCTCGGTGTCGTCGCGCAGCCGGTTGATCGTCTCGCCGTTGCTCACGGCCTTGTCGCGCGCCGCCGGGCGGCTAAGGAGGCCGCGCAGGACCCGGATCTTGAGCCAGGCGCTGGTCTTGAAGATCAGGACGAAGGTCAGCTGCAGGGCGCCCCAGAGGACGACGGCCCGCAGCGCCATCAAGACGACGGCGAGGACGAGCAGCCACCAAGTCGCGGAGTCAATGCGGCCGTCCTGCACGCGGTCGATGAGCTGGGAGACGGCCAGGCCGATGATGAGCGGAAGGCCGTAGACCACGGTCCAGGTCATGGTGACGGCGAGGTAGATGCTCTTCACCTGGCTGGCCGCGTGCACCAGGAACCGGCTAAACAGCTGTGATCCGAGGGGAGGCTCGTGCTCCCCGGGCGGCGGGGCGGCAGTGTGAGGGGTCACCTGGTGACTCCTTCGTGGGGACGGTTGACGTAGGCGATCCGGCCGTCCGCCATCTCGACGACCCGGTCGACACCTTTCAGGGCAGTGTGGCGGTGCTCGACCATGATGACTGTCCGCTCCCTCATCACGGTGTCGAGGTGAGCTGACCAGGTCCGCTCGGCCTCCGGGTCGAGCTTGGAAACCCCCTCGTCGACGACGAGCAGGCCGACCGGGCGGATCAGGGCGCGGGCGCAGGCGATGACCTGCATCTCCCCCTCGGACAGGGCACGCCCCGCCGCGCCGATGACAGTGCCGAGTCCGTCGGGCAGCACCCGGATCCAGCCATCTGCCCTGAGCTGTTCCAGGACTTGCCAGATCCGGTCGTCGGGGACCGAGTCGTCGAAGAGGGTGACGTTGCTACGGACTGAGTCGGCGAAAATGTGGGCGCGCTGGCTGAGTACGGTGAGCCGCGTGGCGAGCTCGGCGGGGTCGATGCGGTTGACGTCGACCCCGCCGATCCGCACGTGG
>JAICUO010000194.1 GCA_025935815.1 Streptosporangiaceae bacterium | reverse complement strand
GGGGGCGCGGCTGCGTGTCGCCGTCGTTAACCGGGGGGGTGGTGGGGGTCCTGCTGGGCGGCGGCGCTCGCCACGATCGTGCGGCGCGCGGACGGGAACGCGGCCAGTCGCAGCCGCCCCGCCCGCAGGCCCGAATAGGCGGCGAGCTCGTTCTCGGCCGCGTCCAGCCGCCCGATGATCTCCCCGGCCCGCTCGGCGAGCAGCCGCCCGGCGTCGGTGAGCCGGATGCCCCGGCCGGCTTTCTGGATGAGCTTGGTCCCGGTCTCCGCCTCCAGCCGCGCGAGGTGGTGGCTGACGGATGGCTGGGCGTAGTTCAGCGCGTGCGCGGCCGCGGTGACCGAGCCATGCCGCGCGACCGCCACGAGGACGCGCAGCCTGGTGACATCCAGCATCTCTTGACTATAGGTGCTGTCAATCGATCGGGCTAGACAGCCATATCCGGCCAATCGGTGCAGGCTGGAACCCTAGCGGCCCTCTAGGAGCGGCGACTCAGGGCGGCGGGTGGGCTGGCCGGCGTCGCGGCGCCGCCGCCAGGCGATCCCGGACAGCGCCTCCAGAACCACCCGGTTCCCCAGGAACGCCGTCACCTCCGCGTTGTCGTACGGCGGTGACACCTCGACCACGTCAATTCCCGCCAGTGGCATCTCCATCGCGACCCGGCGCACCGCGTCCAGCAACTGCCGGCCGGTGAGTCCGCCCGGCTCCGGCGTCCCGGTCCCCGGCGCCATCCCCGGGTCCACCACGTCGACGTCCACCGACAAGAACACCGCGTCGCAGTCGTCCACCGCGATGCTGAACGCCTCGCTCAGCACCTCATCCATGCCGCGGGCCACGATCTCGGTCATCTCGAACGAGCGCATTCGCTGCTGGGCCATCCACGCCAGCGTCGGCGGCTCCGGCCAGTAGCCGCGCAGCCCGATCTGCAGGAACCGGTCGCCGCGGACCGCGCCGGACTCGATCAGCCGCCGCATGGGCGTGCCGTGCGAGTACAGGTGGCCGCCCCAGTCGCTTTCCCCGGTGTCGGCGTGCGCGTCGAAGTGGATCAGCGATACCCGGCCCCACCCGACGTGCCGGGCGACCCCGGTCGCGTCCGGGAAGGCGACCGTGTGGTCGCCGCCCAGGATCACCGGGATCGCGCCTGCCGCGGCGACCCTGTGGACAACGTCCTCCAGTCGCTTGATCGACTCCTCAACGTAGCCCGGTGGCATGACCACGTCCCCGATGTCGGCTACCCGCAGGTCCTGCAGCGGATCCACGCCCAGAGCCAGGTGCGGCCGGGACCCGTCGTGCGGCAGGTAGTCCGTGCCCCGGATCGCCTGTGGCCCGAACCGGGTCCCCGGCCGGTAGGTGGTTCCCCCGTCGAACGGCGCCCCGAGGAAGACCACGTCATACTGGCCCGTCCCCAGGTCGGACAGTTCCGCCCGGGGGACGCCGGCGAAGGTGATCTCGGGTCCGAACATCGACCGGTACAGCTCAGGCTCTGGCATGCCCCTCACCCTAACCACCGCCCCGTTCGACCCCATAGCCCGTCCACGTCGTCATGACCGGAAAGCTGCGGGGCCGTGAACGGGTCAGGTCGCGGCGGGATCGCGGGCGACGGCCTCCGGTCCCGGGCGGGCGAAAGTTCCCGGACAAGTTTTCCGGGGACGCGTAAACCATCCGCGCGGGCGCTGCGTCATACATGTGAGGCTCGGTGAAAGCGGGACACCGAGCCTCACTTCATGTCCTGGCGCCACCTCGCCCGGGAATCACCGGAACCACCCGAAACACCAGGTCGTGTCCGAAAAACACCGGTAGTGTCAGTTGCCATGGCCGAACTTGATGAGGAACTGAGCGCCGATACCGTCCGTTTCCAGGCTTTCGCCGCCCGGGGCGACCAGGAAACGCCCCCGCCGTGGCACATGCGCGCATCCGCCTCGCGAATCGGGCTGCTCGCGGCAGCCGTGGTCGTCCTGGCCGTCGTGCTCGCGCTTGTGATGATGACCCTGACGTAGCGGCCCCGGCGCTCGCGGCGCTACGTCCCCGGGCGTATCACCTGGGTCCCGGGATCTCGCCGGAGCCGCGGGGGATGAGCCGGGTCGGCACCTCCACGCGGCGAGACGTAGCCGGCAGCCCATCCAGGCCGTCTTCGCCATCCAGCCGGCGGAACAGCAGTTCCGCCGCTTTCCGGCCCACCTCGGCCGGGTCATAGGTGACGACGGTCAGCCCCGGCCGCACGAAGTCGGCCAGGTCGAAGTCGCCGAACCCGACGATGGCGACCGGCCTGGACAGTGCCCCCGGTCCTGCCCCCGGTACCGCCAGCGCGCGCAGCGCCGCCGTGGTGTGCTCGCGCCCGGCGCAGAACACCGCGGTCACCGGCGAATCCGCCAGCCGCTGCGGCGTCAGCGTGGTCCACGAGTCCTCGGCCACCAGGCCCGCCTCCGCCATCGCGGCCGCGTACCCCTGCATGAGCTGCCGTGACCGGTACTGTCGCGGGTCGCTGCCGAGGAAGCCGATCCGGCGGTGGCCGTGCGCGATGAGGTGCGCCACCGCGCGGCGCGCCCCGCCCCGCTCGTCGACCAGTACCGTGTCGGCCTCGACGCCTGTCGGCGGGCGGAGCACGAACACCGTGGCGGTCCCCGCGTCGATCTCGGCCGCCAGGTAGGCGTGCTCGCCGGGCGTGGGCAAGATGATCAGGCCATCCACCCGCCGGGCGGTCAGCGACATGGCCAGGCCCTGTTCACGCTCTGGTTCGCGATCAGTCGAGCCGGTGAACAGCAGCATGCCGTGCTCGATGGCCACTTCCTCGATCTCCCGGCAAAGCCTCGCGGTGTCGCAGTCGCTGAAGTCATCCGCGATGAACCCCAGCGCCGAGGTCCGGCCAGTGCGAAGGAGGCGGGCACTCTCGTTTCGCCGGAAGCCCAGGTCTTTGATGGCGTCCAGGACGCGGGTGGCGGTCGCCGGAGTTACCCCCGGTTCCCCGTTCACCACGCGTGACACCGTCTTCAGCGCGACGCCCGCCCGGGACGCCACGTCCTTCATAGTCGGCCGCGCTCCGGAAAGCTTGCCGCCGATCCGCATGCCATGTGACAGATTGCTCATCGGTCCCCCCGCTACCAGTTTGCTCAGCGCGCGCCCTCCGAACACCTCCCAAGCGCGGGAATGGCGGAACGTGCATCAGTCTGGTGCGGTCGCGTCCCGGTTTTTGGCGGTACGTCGCCCGCTGGGTGGCCGGGTTGACTACCTCCCGATAACGTGACACTCGGCACTTGGCCACAGGTGGCAAGATAGCGGCCATGGGGAAGTGCGCGGTGATGGACGGTGACGATGCCAGGGCGCTCTGAACTACCGGTGGTCGTGGTAACCGGAGGCAGCCGCGGGGTCGGGCTTGAGGTGTGCCGTCGGCTGGTGAACCTGGGATTCGCGGTAGTCCTCGGGTCGCGTGACCTCCGCCGCGCCGAGATCGCGGCCAAGGAGATCGACCCCGACGGCGAGCGGGTCACCCCATGCCACATCGAGGTCGACAATTCGGTGAACATCGACGCTCTCGGGGAGTGGGTCAAGGAGCGCTTCGGCAGGGTCGATGCCCTCGTCAACAACGCGTCAACCGCGCCCGACCTGTGGGCGATGGGCGGGAACACCGATCTGTCCCCGGTCGCCGAGGCCCTGGACATCAACCTCTTCGGCGCCTGGCGGGTAACGCATGCGCTGCTGCCGCTGCTCCGCTCCTCGCCCAGGCCCCGGATCGTCAATGTCTCCAGCGAGGGTGGCTCGATCGCGCGGATCAGCGGCGGCCGCCCCGCCTACACCGTGTCCAAGGCGGCGCTGAACGCGCTGACCCGGATGCTCGCCGCCGAGCTATACCGAGACGGCGTCCTGGTCAACGCGGTTTGCCCAGGCTGGACCGCCCAGGAAGGCGGCAACGCTGGCGGCCGGACCCCCGCCCAGGGCGCGGCCAGCGTGGTATGGGCGGTCACCATTCCGAACGGCGGCCCGACCGGCACGTTCACCCGGGATGGCCGCGAGCTTCCCTGGTAGCCGCCCTCGCTCAGCCGCGCTGCTGCCCGCGGCCCGTCAGGAGAACTCCGTCGGCTTGGCTAGCGGCCAGCCTATGGCGGCCAGCATGATCAGGAAGCGTCCTCCGGTGCCCTCAGGGCGACCCGGCGGCCTCCGGGGGCTGGAAGCGGTAGCCCATGCCCGGCTCGGTGATCAGCCAGCGCGGCCGGGCCGGGTCGGGCTCGATCTTGCGGCGCAGCTGGGCCATGTACAGGCGCAGGTTGCCCGCCGCGTTGTCATAGCCCGGGCCCCACACGTCGTGCAGGAGCTGCCGCTGGCTGAGCAGCTTGCCAGGGTTGCGCAGCAGCGCCTCCAGCAGGTGCCACTCGGTCGGCGTCAGCCGGATGCCCGCGTCGCCGGGCACCCCGTCGCGGGTAATCCGCTTGGCGGCCAGGTCCACCGTCAGGTCGCCGAGCGCGATCTTCGGCTGGTCCTCCGCCGCCGAACTGCGCCGCACGGCCGCGCGCATCCGGGCCAGCAGCTCATCGACCCCGAACGGCTTGGTCACGTAGTCGTCGGCGCCCGCGTCGAGGGCCAGGACCTTATCGGTGGAGTCGGCCCGGCCGGACAACACGATGATCGGCACCTTCGTCCACCCGCGGAGTCCCTCGATCACCGTCATGCCGTCCATGTCGGGCAGGCCGAGGTCGAGCAGCACCAGGTCGGGCGGGAACGTGGCCGCCACGGTCAGCGCCTCGGTCGCCGACGCGGCGGTGAAGACCTCGTAGTGCCGCACCCGCAAGTTGATCCGCAGCGTCCGCAGGATCTGCGGCTCGTCGTCGACCACCAGGATCCGGGTCAGGGTTTTGGACGGGGCAGTCACGTCAGGTCCGTTGCGGAACGAGATGGGGCTGGACTGGGCCCGGGGGCGGAAGGCTCCACCGCGGCGGGCAGCGAAACGATCATGGTCAGGCCGCCGCCCGGCGTGTCGTCGGCGGTCAAGGTGCCGCCCATGGCCTCGGTGAGACCGCGCGACAAGGCCAGCCCGAGGCCCACGCCGGTCGTGTTGTCGGTATCGCCCAGCCGCTGGAATGGCACGAACATGCGCTCCCGGTCCTCGCTCGGTATGCCCGGCCCCTGGTCCACGACCCGCAGCTCGACCCGGTCACCCAGGACGCTCGCGGCGACCAGCGGCGGCTTGCCGTCCGGAGCGTAACGCAGCGCGTTCTGCGCGAGGTTCACCACCACCCGCTCCAGGATCGCCGGGTCGGCCCGCACCGCCGGCACCGACAGCGGGATGTCCACCTTGATGTCATGGCCGAGCGGGGACAGGGCGTCCAGCGCGCGCGCCACCACCTCGTCCACGCCGACCGGCCGCGGGAACAGCGACAGCGCCCCGGCCTGGAGCCGGCTCATGTCCAGCAGGTTCTCCACCAGGTGCGCGAGCCGGTCCAGGGACTCATCGGCGGCGGCCAGCAACTCGCTCACGTCGTCGGCCGACCACGGGATGTCGGGCGTGCGCAGCGAGGTCACCGCCGCCTTGGCGGACGCCAGCGGCGTGCGCAGGTCGTGGCTGACCGCGGCGAGCAGCGCGGTCCGCATTCGGTCGGCGGCGGCGATCGGCTTGGCCGCCTCCGCCTCGGCCGCCAGCCGCTGCTGCTCCAGCGCCACCCCGGCCTGCGCGGCGAACGCGCTCAGCACCCGCCGGTCCCCGGCCGGCAGGGGCCGCCCGGACAGGGCCATCGACAGCGAGTCGGAGATCGGGACCTCGACATCAGCGTCCTCGGGCCGCCGAGCCGGGGACTCGCCGGCCGACCCGACGCAGTTCCACTTCGCCACCGGGCCGCGCCGCGCCTCGCCCTCGCCGCGGTGCACATCCGTCCCGGCAACCGACGCGCACTCCAGCAGCGACACCGACCGCATCGCGAACGCCTCCCGGGTCCGCTCCAGGATGGCCTCGACCGCGCCCTGCCCGCGCACGATGCTGCCGGCCGTGGTCGCCAGCAGCTGAGATTCCGCGCTGGCGCGGGCCGCCTGCTTGCTTCGCCGGGCGGTCAGGTCCACCACCCAGCTGACCGCGAGCCCGACCGCGACGAAGACGACCAGCGCCACCACGTTATTGGCCTCGGCGATCGTGAACTGGTGGATCGGCGGGGTGAAGTAGTAGTTCAGCAGCAGCGAGCCGGCCACCGCCTCCAGTAGCGCGGGCACGAACCCGCCGGTCAGCGCGACGGCGATCACCGCGACGAGGAACGCAAGCACGTCGGTCGTCAGGTTGAGGCTCGACCGCGACAGGGACAGCAGCACCGTGAGCGCCGGCGCCAGCCCGGCTGCCAGCGCGAACCCCAGTAGCTGCCGCTGAGGGGTGATGCCGCCCCGGTGCCGGGGGAGCAGCGTCCACCGTCCGCCGACATGCGCGTGGGTGACGATGTGCACGTCGATGGGGCCGGAGTCGCGGATGGTCCGCGCGCCGATGCCTGGCCCGGTGAGCAGCGCCACTAGCCACGGCCGGCGGCTCGCGCCCAGCACGAGCTGCGTCGCGTTCTCCGCCTGCGCGAACGCGAGCAACGCGGCCGTGATGTCATCGCCGACCACTTGGTGGTAGGTTCCGCCGAGAGATTCGGTCAGCTGCCGCTGCCGGGTCAGGTTGGCCGGGTTCGCGCCGGTCAGCCCGTCGGACTTGATGACGTGCACCGCCAGCAGGTCCCCGCCGGCCGACCGCGCCGCGATCCGGGCCGCCCGCCGGACCAGCGTGTCGCCTTCCGGGCCGCCGGTCAGCGCGACGACCACCCGCTCCCGCGCCTCCCAGGTCGACTTGATGTGGTGCTGCGCGCGGTACTGCTGCAGGCCCTCGTCGACCTTGTCGGCCAGCCACAGCAGCGCCAGCTCCCGCAGCGCCGTCAGGTTCCCGGCCCGGAAGTAGTTGGTCAGCGCCGCGTCGATCTTCTCCGGCGGGTAGATGTTGCCGTGCGCCATCCTCCGGCGCAGGGCCTCGGCCGTCATGTCGACCAGCTCCACCTGGTCGGCCGCCCGCACCACGCTGTCGGGCACGGTCTCTCGCTGCGGTATCCCGGTGATCTGCTCGACGACGTCGTTCAGCGATTCCAGGTGCTGGATGTTGACCGCCGAGACCACGTTGATCCCCGCCTCCAGCAGGTCCTGCACGTCCTGCCAGCGCTTCTCGTGCCGCGACCCTGGCACGTTCGTGTGCGCGAGCTCGTCCACCAAGGCGATCTGCGGGCGGCGGGCGATGACCGCGTCGGTGTCCATCTCCTCGAACGTGGCGCCCCGGTAGCTGATCGTCTGGCGGGGGACCACCTCCAGCCCGTCGAGCAGCACGGCCGTCTGCCGGCGGCCGTGCGTCTCGGCGAACGCCACAACGACGTCAGAGCCCCGGTCCGCGCGCCGGTGCCCCTCGCTGAGCATGGCGTACGTCTTGCCGACGCCCGCCGCCGCCCCGAGGTAGATCCGCAGCTGCCCGCGCCCGGTACCCATCTTCCTATGATGAGCCCAACCCCAGTCCAGGACCTCCGGCCTAACGATCCCCATGCGCCTGCTAGCTGGATCCTTACCCGATCCCTACGGGCCCGACAGGGCTGCCCGGTGCCCAGGTGGCGGCTCCAGATAATGCCTTGATCGCGTACAGATTGTAGTCTGAGCTGCCGACATAGACCGTGCCGTCGGCCACTGCCGGGGTGGCCTGAACTATCTTGTAGTTGGGTGGCTGGAAGTACCAGCTGGGCTTGCCCGACGTGGCATCCCAGGCCTGCATGGTGAGGGCGGCGGAGAGGTACACCTGACCGTTGGCGGCGGCCGGGCCGAAGGCGCCTGCCGTCACGGGGGCCTGCCATGCCTGCTTGCCGGTGTCCGCGTTGATGGCGCGCAGGTTCCCGTTGAGGTCGACGATGAAGATCATGCCCTCGGAGACGACGGGCGGCGTCAGCAGGTCGCCGCTCCCAGGGAGGCTCCAGTCCCGGTGCCCGGTCGTGGCGTTCACCGAGTGCAGCGTTCCCTTCTGGGTTCCCACGTAGACGTGGCCATCGCTGATGGCGAGGCTGTAAGCCTGGTCCTCGGTGGTGGTCACCGCCAGCTGCCAGAGCGTGGCGTTGCCGGCCAGCCTGATCGCGTGCAAGCCGCCTTCGACATCCAGGGCGTAGAGGACCCCGCCCGCCGCCGTGATGTGCGAGACGAACAGGTCCGGCGGACCGGGCCTGCTCTTTGGATTGCCCGTGGCGGCGTCATACGCCTGCATCCCGTCGGTATAGGAGAACAAGATGACGGTGCTGCCATCTGCCGCCCAGGGGCGCTGCTGCGTGGCCGCGGGCGCCTTGCCCTTCACCGTCCACGCCACCGTGCCGTCGGCGGTGTCCAGCGCGGTGAAATCGCCGCTCTGGGTGGCCGTGCAGAGAACGTTGCCCACGACCTCGGGCGGGGCGCTGCCCGATCCGGCCGGGGATGCCCAGACCTGCTTCCCGGACGAGGCATTGACCGCGTAGACCTTGCCGTCCGTGCTCGCCACGTAGACCACGCCGCCGGCCACGGTCGGCACGGCGTTCACGGCGTTGCCCGTCGTGAACTCCCACGTCGCCGTCCTGCGGGTCCCCTTGCCGCCGACCGAGAACGCCCCCGTTCCTCCGGTGGCCGGCGGGGAGGTACCCGCGACACCGGCCGGGGTGCCGTTCTTCGATTGCGAGCTGACCAGCCAGGCGGCCCCGCCGCCGACGACGGCGACCCCGACCGCCACGGCGCCGGTGATCAGTCCCCGGCGGCTGGTACCCAGGTACTCCGGCCGGGCGCGCGGGTATTGCGGCATCGTTCCCGGGCCGCTCGGCATCGGCCCGCTCGGCATGGGTGCGCCCGGCGGGAAGCTCGGGTGGCTGTCCGGGCCCCAGTACGACGGCTGGGCCGGCGGGTGCGTCGTCATGGGCCGGTCGAGCCGGGGCGCCGTCGTGCTGCTGCCCCAGGCCGAGGCATCCTGGAGCGAGGCGGGCCCACTGGGATACCCAGAGTCCTCCTGCAGCGCGTCGATCTGCGCGGTCAGTCCGGCCGCCTGCTCGGCGATGACCCGCGCGACGTCCGGCGGCCAGAACGCGGCCGCCGACAGCCGCAGGTGCTCGGCCGCGCTCGCGCAGATGGCGGCGACCTGGCCCAGCCCCGGGCGCGACGCCGGATCCTTCGCCAGGCACGCCTCGACCAGGCCGCGGATGTCCCCGGGCACCCTCGAAAGGTCAGGCTGCGCGTGGACCACGCGGTACAGCACCGACGCCGACGAGACGTTCGGGCCGCCGCTGAACGGGGACGACCCGGTCGCGGCGTAGACCAGCACGCTACCGAGGGAGAACACGTCGCTGGCCGGGCCGGCGTCCCTGGCCTCGACCTGCTCGGGCGACATGAAGCTGGGCGTGCCGATGATCGACCCGGTCGCGGTCAGCCGCGTGTTGGAGTCGCTGGCCGCCCGCGAGATGCCAAAGTCGATAACCCGCGGCCCGTCGGCGGCCAGCAGCACGTTGGCGGGCTTGAGGTCGCGGTGGATCAGCCCGGCCGAGTGGATGGCGCGCAGCGCCTCAGCCAGCCCGGCGGCCAGCCGCCACAGCGCCGGCCCCGGCAGCGGACCGTGCCTCGCGACGACCTTGTCCAGCGGGGGGCCGGGCACGAACGCGGTCGCCAGCCACGGCGGACGGTCATCGACCCCCGCCGCGACGACCGGCGCGGTGTACACGCCGCTGACCCGCTGAGCGGCGTCGACCTCGGCGCGGAAGCGCCGCACGAACTCCTCGTCGCTGGCCAGCTCGCCGTGGATGACCTTGACCGCCACGGCCCGCCCGCCCAGCGACGTCGCCAGGAACACCTGCCCCATGCCGCCCGCCCCGAGCCGGGCGCGCAGCCGGAACTCCCCAACCGTCCGCGGATCCGCCGCGGTCAACGATTCCATTGCCTGCTCAAGCTCCCATGCCGCGGCCAACCCGCCCTATCTGACCCTATTGAGGTAATACGATCGGCCACCGCTTAGAAGCCTGATTCCGCGATCATCGATACGGTTGCAAAGGCCGGCCCGGCTGGAGGCGACAGCCCGCGGTGGCGGGCAGTGGCTTACTTGAACTGCTGGTAGAAGGCGCGGGCCTGGGCGCCCCAGAGCATGACCGTCGCCGCCAGGCCCAGGCCCCACACGATGCAGGTGAGGGCGATGACGCCCGGTGCCCGGGTGGCGCCGATGGCGATGAACAGCGTGCAGGCGGTCTGCAGGCCGAACATCACGGTCCCGACGATCGTGGCCCACTTGCGGGCGCGGCGGACGTACATGGCCAGGATCGGCCACATGACGATTCCGACGATGCCAGCGATCAGCGCGAACAGGCCGACGATGCCCTCGGCGCTGTAGGCGGCGTTCTGTTCGTCCGTAATCGGGTGTGACGTCGCGATGTTGTCCAGGTTGACCACGGCGAGGATGCTCACGATCACGTTGATCACGGTGGCGGCCAGGCCGATCCACATGACCCGCAGCGCGCTGATCACCCGCGGCGGGACCTCGTTCCGCGCTGGGTTGCGCCGCCCGGCGCGATAGGCGTGCAAGGACCCCTGCCCCGGCTGTGCGATCCCCGGGTGCCCGTACCCCGGCGCGCCGACGGCGCCCGTCGAGCCCGTCCACGGCGGGATCGCGCCGGCCGGCGGCACCTGCGGCGGCATCCCGGGGGCCAGCGGCGGCATCCCGGGGGCCTGCCAGGGTGCCTGCCCGGCTGGAGGCTGCCCGGGAGCCGGGAATGGCCGCGGTGAGTACGGTGTCTGCGGCGGCGGCGTCGGCACGCCCGGCGACTGCCACGTCTGCGGTGACTGCCCAGGCGGCGGCGTGGGTGCCCCCGGCGGCGGAGTCTGCATGTACGACGGGGGCTGGTACGCCGACGGCGGCGGAGTCCCCGGGCCGCCCGGGAATGGCGGCATCTGCCCCGACGGGGGGACTTGGCCGAACGGGGGGACCTGCCCCGATGGCGGCGGCGTGTACGACGCGGCGGCCGGCACCTGCCCGGACGGCGGCGGGGCGAACGACGGCCCCGACGGGCCGCTCCGGGGCGGCGGGCTGACCGGGCTGGACATTCCGCTGGACGGGGCGGCCGTGCCGCCCGGCGGCGAGGCGGGCAGGCCCGTCACCGCTGGCCGGCTTTCCGTCGAGGCCTTGATCACGTTCTCGACCGCTTCCGGCCAGAACGCCGTCGGCGACTCGATGGCGTCCGCCATCGACCGCGCCCCCTGGGAGAACGTGGTGGCCACCACCGACAGCGGCGGCCGCGCCGCGGGATCCTTGCGCAGGCACGTCTCGAGGACTTCCCGTAGCCGCGGCGGCACGCCGGTCAGCTCCGGCTCGCCGCGTACCACGCGGAATAGCACGGTAGCGGCGTTACCGGTCCCGAAGGGCTGCTTGCCGGTCGCGGCGAAGGCGAGCACGCACGCCATGGAGAACACGTCGCTCGGGGTGCCCGCCTCGCGGCCTTCCGCCTGCTCAGGCGACATGTAGCCAGGGGTGCCGACGACGATCCCAGTGGCGGTGAGGTGGGTGCCCTCCATCGCGCGGGAGATGCCGAAGTCGATCACGTGCGGCCCGTCGGCCGCCATCAGCACGTTGGACGGCTTCAGGTCGCGGTGCAGCACGCCGCACGCGTGCACGGCGGCCAGCGCCTCCGCCAGGCCGGCCGCCAGCCGCCACAGGGCCGCCTCCGGCAGCGGCCCGTGCTTGGCGACCACGTCGTCCAGCGCCGGACCGGGCACGAAGACGGTGGCCAGCCAGGGCGGGTGGTCATCAAGGCCGGAGGCGACCACGGGCGCGGTGTACATGCCGGAAACGGCGCGGGCGGCGGCGACCTCATTGCGGAACCGCGCCAGGAACTCCTCATCCCGGGCTAGTTCCGGGTGCACCACCTTGATGGCGACGGCCCGGCCAGCCGGGGAAGCGCCCAGGTAGACCCGGCCCATGCCACCCGCGCCCAGACGGGCGCGCAGGGTGAACTCGCCGGCGGTGCGAGGATCGTTCGGGGTTAGCGGCTGCACCCATGCTCCCGTAAATGACTATCAGATGGGGCCCTGCTCGCTGAGATTACCCGCATTCGGCGAACACTGTCATTCCGTGCACCGGATCGTGACCCGCCGCTGCCCGGGCAGGCAGGAAGCCGCGCTTACCCCTAATCCCTGAGCTGGTCCAGGGCGATGTTGAGGCAGCGCGATGCCGCCGCCGGACGCGGTGAACGAGTCGTGGAAGCTGTTGACCGCGCCCGTGGACGTGACGGTGGTGGAGCCCAGCCCCGCGCCTACCGTCCCCCTGCCCCGCCCCGCGGGCCACTTCGGCTGCTTACAGCGACTGGAGCTCGGCGGCGATCGAGTGCGCGCGGC
>JAICUO010000255.1 GCA_025935815.1 Streptosporangiaceae bacterium | reverse complement strand
GACCACGTTGTTGCGGTTCTTGTCCAGCTCGATGATCTTGGCCTCGATCTCCTTGCCGACGTAGGGCTGCAGGTCACGGACCCGCCGCATCTCCACCAGCGAGGCGGGCAGGAAGCCGCGCAGCCCGATGTCCAGGATCAGGCCGCCCTTGACGACCTCGATCACCGTGCCGGTGACGACGCCGTCCTCTTCCTTGATCTTCTCGATGGTGCCCCAGGCGCGCTCGTACTGCGCGCGCTTCTTGGACAGGATCAGGCGCCCTTCCTTGTCCTCCTTCTGAAGGACAAGCGCCTCGATGTGCTCGCCGGTCTTCACGACCTCGTGCGGGTCGACATCGTGCTTGATCGACAGTTCCCGGGACGGGATGACGCCCTCTGTCTTGTAGCCGATATCGAGCAGGACCTCGTCTCGATCGACCTTGACGACGGTCCCCTCGACAATGTCACCGTCGTTGAAATACTTGATGGTCTCATCGATCGCGGCGAGGAATGCCTCCTCCGACCCGATGTCGTTGACCGCTACCTTGGGGGTCGAGTTGGCTTGCGTGCTGCTCGTCATAGTGTGGGCTGGCTCCGGATGCGGACAGGATAGGAATATTGCGCGCGCTGGGAACGTATGCGGCGGCTCCTTCGGGCAGTGCTTCAGAAGCGGTGCTTCTGAAGCATTGCTGTTGTGAAGGGCCACGAACGCGCGGGACCCACCAGGCCGGGTTACGACTCGGCACGCCCCGGCGGCCGACCGTCAGGCCACCTGACCATGACAGACCGCACGAGGACACAGCGCAGCGTTCAGAATATGAAGTAAAACGTGCGGGGTCAATTGAGCCAGGCTACAACTGAGCCTCAGAATGAGGCTAGTGAGCCGCCTCGGCCCAGCTGCGGCCGGTCCCGGTGGAGACTTCAAGGGGGATCCGCAGCTCGGCGGCCCCGCCCATCGCGGCCGTCACCAGCGTCCGGACCTGGTCCAGCTCACCGTCCGCGACCTCGAAGATCAGCTCGTCGTGGACCTGCAAGAGCATGCGCGAGGCCAGGCCCGCCGATTCCAGCGCGGCCGAGACGCGCAGCATCGCCACCTTGATCACGTCCGCCGCTGACCCCTGGATCGGGGCGTTCAGCGCCATCCGCTCGGCCATCTCGCGGCGTTGCCGGTTGTCTGAGGTCAGGTCGGGCAGGTACCGGCGCCGTCCCATGATCGTCTGGGTGTAACCGTCGAGCCGGGCTTGCGCGACGATGGACTGAAGATAGTCCCGCACCCCGCCGAACTCCTTGAAATATTCCTCCATCAGCCCGCGCGCCTCCTCGACGGAGACGCGCAGCTGCTGCGACAGGCCGAACGCCGACAGCCCGTACGCCAGCCCGTAGTTCATCGCCTTGATCTTGGCCCGCTGCTCCGGCGTCACCTGCGCCGGGTCGGCGCCGAACACCCGCGACGCGGTCGCCGCGTGGAAGTCGTGCCCCGACTCGAATGCCGCGATCAGCGCCGCGTCGCCGGACAGGTCGGCCATGATGCGCAGCTCGATCTGGCTGTAGTCCGCGGTCAGCAGCGTCTCGAAGCCGGCCCCGACGATGAAGCCCTCCCGGATCCGGCGTCCGAGCTCGGTGCGGATCGGGATGTTCTGCAGGTTCGGGTCGGTCGACGACAGCCGCCCGGTCGCCGCCACCATCTGGTTGAAGGTCGTGTGGATGCGCCCGTCGGCGTCGGCCATCGGGATCAGCGAGTCCACGATCGACTTCAGCTTCGCCACGTCCCGGTGGTGCAGCAGGTGCTCCAGCACCGGGTGTTCGGTCGTGGCGAGCAGGGTGGTCAGGGCCTCGGAGTCCGTCGTGTAGCCGGTCTTGATCTTCTTGGTCTTCGGCAGGCCCAGCTCGGTGAACAGCACCTCCTGCAGCTGCTTGGGCGAGCCGAGGTTGAACTCGTGCCCGACGACCGCGTAGGCGGCCTGCTCGGCCGACTTCACCTCGCCGTGCAGCGTCGCCGACATGTCCGCGAAGTGGTCGGTGTCGGCGGCGATCCCGATCCGCTCCATCCGCGCGAGCACCTCCACGAGCGGCAGCTCGATCTCCGCCAGCAGCCGCGCCGCGCCGCGCTTGTCCAGGTCCGCGTCCAGCGCCCCGGCCAGGTCGAGGGTGGCGCGGGCGCGCAGCACGAGTGCTTCGGCGGTCTCCTCCTCCCCCGATCCGTCCAGGGTCAGCTGCCCGGTCTCCTCCACCTCGCGCAGTTCCTTGCCCAGGTAGCGCAGGGCGAGGTCCGCCAGGTCGAACGTCCGTTGCCCGGGCAGGGCCAGGTAGGCGGCCAGCGCGGAATCGCTCGTCAGCCCGGCGAGCGCGAAGCCGTGCGCCGCCATGGCGTGAATCGGGCCCTTGGCGTCGTGGATGGCCTTCGGCCGCGCCGCATCGCGGAGCCAGGCCGCCAGCGCCGAGTCGTCCGGCGGGGTCAGCAGCACCGGGTCGATGTAGGCGCCGGCGCCGTCGCCCGTGGCGATCGCGATCCCCGTGAGGTTGCCGGTTCCGCGCGACCAGCTGCCATCAAAGGCAACCCCGGCTCGTTCGGCCGTGGCGTGCTCGGAAAGCCATGCCGTGACCTCCTCGGGCCCGAGGACCGAAGTGTCGACCTCGAATCCTGGCATGTCCGCGGCGCCGCCGGACGCCGCCGGGGAGCCGGGCACGAGGCCGTCGGGGAAGGTCTCGTAGAGCCGGGTGCGCAGCACCGTGAACTGCAAGGTGTCGAAGAGCTGGTGGATCGTGTTGCGGTTCCAGGGCACCGGGACCAGGTCGCGGGGGGTGGCGCCGACGACCTCGGCGGGCACGTCGGCGACCAGCGTCGTCAGCTGGCGGTTGCGCAGCACACTGCCCAGGTGCTCGCGCAGCGCGTCACCGGTCTTGCCCTTGACCTCATCGACCCGGTTGACCAGCTCCTGAAGGGAGCCGAAGTCCTGGATCCACTTGGTCGCGGTCTTCTCCCCCACGCCTGGGATGCCTGGCAGGTTGTCGCTGTTGTCGCCGCGCAGCGCCGCGAAGTCCGGGTACTGGGCCGGGGTCAGCCCGTACTTCTCCTGCAGGCCGGCCGGGTCATAGCGCTTCATGTCGGACACGCCGCGGCTGTTGTAGAGCACCGTCACGTGCTCGTTGATCAGCTGGAAGGTGTCCCGGTCACCGGTGACGACGAGCACCCTCATGCCGTCGTCGACCGCCTGCGTGGCGAGCGTGGCGATGAGGTCATCAGCCTCGAAGCCGGAGGCGGACAGGTGCCGGATGCCGAGCGCGTCGAGCACCTCGAAGATCAGGCTGAGCTGGCTGTGGAACGCGTCGGGGGCCTTGGCCCGGCCCGCCTTGTATTCCTCGTACTGCTCGTGCCGGAAGGTCGGCTCCCTGCGGTCGAAGGCGACGGCGACATGGGTCGGCTTCTCATCGCGCAGCACGTTGATGAGCATCGAGGTGAAGCCGTAGACCGAGTTCGTCGGCTGCCCGTCCGTGGTGGCGAAGTTCTCCACGGGCAGCGCGAAGAAGGCCCGGTACGCCAGTGAATGCCCGTCGATGAGCAGCAGCCTGTCGGTCATCCTCCGATCCTATGACCGGCGGCGGGGTGGCCGCCGGTCATGGGCACTGCTACCGGGCACCCGCGCTAGGACGAGAAAGCGAAGATCGTCGTCGAGGTGAGGGTTGCCCCGGCCGCGAGCACGGTGGACGGGAAGTTGGGCTGGTTAGGGGAGTTGGGGAAATGCTGGGTCTCAAAGGCGTAGCCGGCGCCCTGCCGGTAGGTCTTGCCGCTGATGCCGGTGAGCGTGCCGTTCAGGAAGTTGCCGCTGTAGAACTGGACGCCCGGCTGGTCGGTCCAGACGGTCAGCGCCCGCCCGCTGGCCGGGTCCCACGCGCGGGCGGCCAGGTTGAGGCCGTCCGGGCCGGTGGTCCTGGCCGTGCGCGGGTTGAGCACCCAGTTGTGGTCGTATCCCTGCGCGATGAGCAGCTGGTTGAAGCCCGGGGAGTTGAAGTTCGCGCTGACGTCATCGATGCGCGAGCCGATCGTGTGCGCGGCCGTGAAGTCGAACGGCGTCCCCTTGACGCTGGCCTCGAACCCCAGCGGGATCTGGGTGGTGCCGGTCGGCGTGTACTTGTCCGCGTTGACCTGCACGAACTGGCCGTACGCGGATCCCGCCGCCGAGTCCTCGCCAGCCATGTTGAAGTAGCTGTGGTTGGTGAGGTTCACCACCGTGGCCAGGCGCGGGTCGTCGTTGACCGCCTTGTAGCGGATGGCTAGGTTACCGCCGTTGTCCAGGGTGAAGGTGACGTCCACGGTGAGCTGTGCCGGGAAGCCGGTGCAGCCATTGGCGCAGCCAGGGGAGCCAGCGGGGTGGCTCTCGTCGCCGTTCGGGCTGACGAGCCGCAGGGTCACCCCGGCCTCGGACCTGGTGTCGATGAGCCCGCCAACCTGGCTCCAGATGTGGTTGCCGAAGCCGTTCAGGCCGCCGTGCAGGTTATTGACGCCGTTGTTGATGGGCAGCGTGTAGGTTTTGCCGTTCAACTTGAAGGTGCCGCCGGCGATCCGGTTGCCGTACCGGCCGATCGTCTCGCCGAAGTACGGGCCGCCGTTGGCCGTCACCGGAGGGCTGTCGTGGGCCACGTAGTCCTGAAGGGTCTTGAAGCCCAGCACGACGTTGGCCTCCTGGCCGCGCCGGCCGGGCACCCGGATCGACTGGATGATGCCGCCGTAGCTCAAGATGGCCACCCGCACGCCGTGGGCGTTGCTGAGCGTGTACCGGTAGGTGGGCGTGGAGAGGCCGGTGTAGGGCTCGGTCGTGTTCCCGAAGAACTGCTTGCTGATGGCCAGGCCACTGTTTCCGGCGGTACTGCTTCCGGCTGTACTGCTTCCGGCGGCACTGCTGCGCCCGGCGCTCGTGCTGGCGGCCGAGGCACTGGTGGCCGCGGCGGTGATCCCCCCGGCGACGGCGAGCGTGGTCGCGGCGAGCGCCACCACCCCCGTGCGCGAAATCCTTCCCCTGGTCGTGTTGTCACGCGGCGCGAGACCGCGACGCACTATCGCGCGCATGAGGCTCCCTTCGTTGGGTTCCTTGGCCGACTCCACTGAGGGCCCTCGGGCCGGCCAGCATGCGCATGCCTACTGCCCAGTGTGAGCGCTAACAACAACAAAGTCACGCCGAATGCGCCAGAAATTCTCCAGTCGCGCGATTAACTCCCCGGCGCCAGCCGGGTGCCTGGCCCCTCCTGACCCTCGCGCCACTGTGGTCACCATGAATCCGAAGCATTTCCTGGTTGCGAAGGCTTTTGCCGACGATATTCAGCAAAAGCCCTAATGCCTAGAAAACTATTCACTATAAGGCCCGGGCCGGGCAATCAGGCGGAAACATCGCCGCCCGCGGCCGCACCGCGCGGGATCCCTGAGCACCTGCGACGGCGGTCCCGGTTACTCCCGCGCCACGCCGGCCGCAATGAGATCGTTATCTAAGTTCTGCCCGGGGACGATCCCGCGCACTTGCCTGCGCGCGTTCACCTGCTGGCGGCGTCCCGTTCACTGCCCCGCCCCAGTTCGGAGCCGCTAAGCAGCGGCGCAGCGATCACCCGGGCACGCAATGCCGGCCAGGCGCGGCGCGGCCGGGTGAACGTGGAGGAATCGCGACATGACCTTCCGCGATACGGCAGGCCACCTGCTGGCTAACTGCCTTTTGCCGTCCGGCCCGCAGGTCGCTAACGTTTGCACAGCGGACCCGGGGGTCCAAGTAGAGAACGTGTCAGCCCGGGGAAGGCGGGCACGGTACCAACGGGTCCCCGGGTCCCTGCTCCTCCCCCGGCCCTGCTACTCGGGCTTGTCCGGCTGGCTTTCCGCGGCCGCGCTCAAGGTGCCCTCGATGACAGCCTCGGCCACCTTGCGCATCGTCAGCCTGCGGTCCATCGACGTCTTCTGGATCCAGCGGAACGCCTGCGGCTCGCTCAGGCCGTGCTCGGACTGCAGCAGGCCCTTGGCCCGGTCCAGCAGCTTGCGCACCTCAAGCCGGTCCCGCAGCGTGGCGACCTCGGAGTCCAGCGCCCTGATCTCAGTGAACCGGCTGACCGCCATCTCAATGGCCGGAACCAGGTCCGCCTTGGTGAAGGGCTTGACCAGGTACGCCATCGCCCCGGCATCCCGGGCCCGCTCAACCAGCTCGCGCTGCGAGAACGCGGTGAGGATGACCACGGGCGCGATCCGGTCGGCCGCGATCCGCTCCGCCGCGGAGATCCCGTCCAGCACCGGCATCTTCACGTCGAAGATCGCCAGGTCCGGCCTGAGCGACGTCACCCGGTCCACCGCGGCCTCCCCGTCAGCCGCCTCGGCGACAACGGAGTAGCCCTCCTCCTCCAGCATTTCCCTCAGGTCCAGGCGGATCAGCGCCTCATCCTCGGCAATAACGACGCGCAATGCATTCTGACTCACGCCCAAGAGCCTACAGCGAGGCGGTACATTGTCTGCGAGCGCATTGGCCGGGATGGTGGAATCGGCAGACACGGACGTCTCAAAAGCGTCTGCCTGAGAGGGCGTGCGGGTTCAAGTCCCGCTCCCGGCACCCGAGCGTGTTCGCTGGCCTCCGGCCAGCTTCCCTCAGGCTCGCGGTATCTTCCCGGGGGGGCGACCCCCCGGACCCCCGGCGGGCCACTGTCTCGGCCACCTCGGCGCCGCGTCCCGGACTTCCGGTTCACCCGGCATGCCCTCATTCGGCCGCAACGGGGGGTGGGCTCGCGCGGGGTGCGGCCGTTATTCGCGGGTGATGGTGATCGCGGTCCACATGCCGAGGTTGATGCGGTCGCCGACGCGCAGCGGGACCGGCTTGCCGGGCGCGATGTCAAGGCCGTTGACCAGCGTTCCATTCTCGGTGCCGAGGTCGATGATGGACCAGCTGCCATCGGCGGCGGCGACGAGCTTGGCGTGCTCGCGGGACACGCCCGTGTCGGTGCGCGGGCCATCGGGCGGCGTGGTCAGGTCGATCTGCGGGTAGATCCCGCGCGAATTGCTCCGGCGGCCGATCAGGAGCTCCGCCCCGGTCAGCGGGAAGCGCCGCTCCTGGCTGCCATCGGGGAAGCTGATGATGTTACCCGCCGGGATGTCCGCCGCCCACACGCTGTCATAGTAGGCGCGGTCCGCGCCGACGATGGCTATCCAGGTCATCACCCGGCTCCGCGGGGCGGCGGTCGGGGGCGTCCCCGGCGAGTCCGCGCCGAGCCTGGCGACCGGGGCGGTCCCCTCCACCGCCGGCGGCCGGGGTGGCACGATGACTGGCGGGTAGCCCGTCCGGCTGTCCCCGGCGCCTTGCATCGCGTAGGTGCCGCCCCCCTCGGCCCCCCACGGCGGGAAGCCGAGTGCCACCCGGAGCGCGTCGGCGAAGGCGACGCACGTCTCGAAGCGGTCGTCCGGCTTCTTCTCCAGCGCCCGGGCCAGCACGTCGTTCACCGCCGGGGGCAAGTCCGGCCGGGTGGCCGTCACCAAGGGCGCGGGGTCGTACAACTGCGCGTACATGACCGCGAGCGCCTGCTCCCGCGGATACGGCGCGGAACCGGTCAGCAGCGTGTACGCCACGCAGGCGAGGGCGTACTGGTCGGCCCGCCCGTCGACCTCTCCGCCGGTGATCTGCTCCGGCGCGGCGTACTCGGGCGTCCCCATGAACTGCCCGGGCGTGGTCAGCCCGCCGGAGGTCAGCCCGGCCGACGACAGGCCCCGGGCCAGCCCGAAATCCGTCAGGTACACGTGCTCCGGGCGGCCCGGGCCGATGTCCACGAGCATGTTCGCGGGCTTGACGTCCCGGTGCACCAGGCCCGCCTCGTGCGCGGTGTCCAGCGCCGAGGCCACCGGGGACACGAACGCGGCGGCGCGCCCGGCCGGCAGCGGGCCTTGCCGGGCGACCATCGCCCGCAGGTCACCGCCGCGCACCAGGCGCATGGCGATGAACGGGACGGAGTTCTCCTGGCCGGCCTCGTACACCGGGATGATGTGCGGGTGCTCGACCTTCGCCACCGAGCGGGCCTCGCGGACGAACCGCCGCCGGAAGGCGTCATCGACCGTCAGCCCGGCGGCCAGCACCTTCAGGGCGACGCCGCGGCCCATGCCCTCATGGTAGGCACGGAACACCTGCGCCATGCCGCCGGCGCCAATGAACTCCTCCAGCCGGTAGCCGGCGATCCGCGACCCCGGGCCCAGCCACGGCGGCAGGCCGCTCACCGGTCACCAGCCCGCACCGGGAGCTCCCCTGCCACCGCACCTCCTCCAGCGCCTGATCTCTCTAGTCTGCCAGCCTTTACGGGCCTCCCGCGCCACAAGGTCGGGGGCCGCGCCAGATGGGGGGGACAATCGAGACCAGACGGTGACCAACACCTTTACTTAGCCGTTCTGGCGGTAACGGCGCTGGCGGCGTAGCCGTCGGGACCGGGACGGTCGGCGTCGGGACCGGGACGGTAGCGGTCCGGATCGGGATCGGGACTGTCGCCGTCCGGACGGGAAGCGGGATGAGGGCCACGGTGATATTGTCCATGCCGCCCGCCTCGACCGCGAAGCGCACCAGGCTCGACGCCGCGGCGAGCGGGTCGCCGAGCGCCGAGGGCAGCGCGAGGAGCGCGGCCAGCCCGGCCGCCTCCGGACGGTAGTTCCACAGCCCGTCCGAGCACACCAGCAGCGCCCCCGGGCCCGGAGGCGTGAACGAGACGACATGCGGTACCGGCTCGGGCAGGTCGGCCCCCAGCCAGCGGGTGATGACATGCGCCTGCGGCGATGCCATCGCCTCCTCCGGGCTGGCCAGCCCGGCCGCCACAAGCTCTTCGGCCAGCGAGTCATCGCGGGTCACGCGAGTGCACTGGGCCGGGTCGGCGGCCAGCCAGTAGGCCCTGCTGTCGCCCAGCCAGCACACCGTCACCGCGTCGGGGGCGGCCACCGCGGACACGTAGGTCGCGGCGGGCGCGCCGCCGGGGCCGGCCAGCTTGATCAGGGCGCTGGCAGCCGTCCGCACGGCGGCGATCGAGGCGGCGCCGGGCTCTTCGCCGGCCGCGACGGACTCGGCCAGCACCCCGATCGCCGCGCGCACCGCGGCCAGCGACGCCTCATGGGGCCTGGGGGCCGAGGAAACGCCATCGGAGATGATGGCCAGCGGCACCGGGCCCTCGGCGGTGTACACGGTCGCCAGGGCGATGGCGTCCTCGTTCCGCTGATGTCGGACGCCGCGGTCAGTGACCCCGGCCACCAGGCCGGCGTCAAGCTCAGCGTGATCCTGCCCGCCTGCCGAATCAGCGGTCGTCGACATGCTCATCGCCCCGTGCGCTCCTGTCACCTGGCGGCGGCCTGCCGGCCGCGTCGTTGTCACCTGGGCGGGAATCCAGGCGCGTGGTGGATGTCACTGTAGTGGCCAGGCCAAGCGTACGACGTCATGATCAACGACGGCTATCGGCCAGCGGGAACCAGTAGGCCATTTCGCCGCCGGGATCGCGGTTGAGCACCCGCCAGGGACCGGCCGGATCAACCGTCGGTGACGGCGTCGCCGATGCGGTGGACCCGCAGGGCGTTGGTCTTGCCCGGGCTGCCAGGCGGGCTGCCCGCCACGATGACGATCTTGTCGCCGGCCGACAGGCGCCCCAGCTCGAGCAGCGCCCGGTCCACCTCGCGGACCATGTCGTCGGTGTGGTGCACGGTGGGGACGATGAACGTCTCCACGCCCCAGGTCAGCGCCAGCTGGCTGCGGGTCGCCGGCTCGGTGGTGAAGGCCAGCAGCGGGACAGAGGAGCGGTACCTGGCCAGGCGGCGCGCGGTCTCCCCGGTCATCGTGAAGGCCACCAGCGCCTTCGCGCCAACGATGGCGCCCACCTCAGCGGCCGCCCGCGCGATCGCGCCGCCCGTCGTGGTCGGCACCCGGGCCAGCGACGGCTCGGCGCGCAGGGTGCTCTCCTCGGCGGCGGTGATGATCCGGGCCATCGTCGACACCGCCTCGATGGGATAGGCGCCCACGCCGGTCTCGGCCGACAGCATCACCGCGTCCACGCCCTCGAAGACGGCCCCGGCGACGTCGGATACCTCCGCGCGGGTGGGCCGCGGCGCCGAGATCATCGACTCCAGCATCTGGGTGGCGACGATCACGGGGCGAGCCCGCTCCCTGGCCAGGCTGATCGCCCGCTTCTGCACCGCTGGCACCTGCTCAAGCGGCAGTTCGACGCCCAGGTCGCCGCGGGCCACCATGATCCCGTCGAAGGCGTCGACGATATCCGGCAGGACCGCGACCGCCTCCGGCTTTTCGATCTTAGCGATGAGCGGGGCCTGGCGGCCCGCCTCGGCCATGATCTTGCGCGCGAGCATGGCGTCATCGGGACTGCGGACGAAGGACATCGCGATCATGTCCACGCCGATCTCCAGCGCCCAGCGCAGGTCGGTCTCGTCCTTGGCGGTGAGCGCGGGCGCGCTCACGTTGACCCCAGGCAGGTTGATGCCCTTGTGATCGGAGATCTTCCCGCCGACGACCACCCGGGTCAGCACGCGGTTACCGGGCACCGACAGCACGTCAAGCTGCACGTTGCCGTCATCGATCAAGATCCGGTCGCCGCCGCGGACATCCCCGGGCAGCCCCTGGTAGGTCGTTGATGCCTCACGCTGCGTGCCGGGAAT
>JAICUO010000975.1 GCA_025935815.1 Streptosporangiaceae bacterium | reverse complement strand
GCTGGTCCGCGCGCGACGCGGACGCCGCCATCGCCGCCGTCGAGGCGGAGTACGAGCAGGCCGGCGGGGCCACCCCCGACGTGGCCACCGCCTTGCGGGCCGCCCTGCGCAAGCTGAGCAAGGCATAGGGGCACCGGTGAGTTGCCCTGTGTCAACCCCTGCGCAGTCAGGCGGCGATCGGCTGCTGCTGGCGGAGGATTGCCTGGAGGCTGTTGTGGGCGGCCGGGTCGTAGGGGATGTGGTCTTGCCAGCAGCGCCAGATGACGTGGGCCCAGGCGCGGGCGAGGATGCGGACGGCGTGGGGGTGGTCGCAGCCGCGGGCGATGGCCTTGTCGTAGAGGCTGGCGGCCCAGGGGCTGGCGCGGCGGGAGTCGCCGGCGAAGTCGCACAGGGCGTCGCGGAGCTGCTTGTCTGCTCCCCAGCGGAAGGTGACGGTCTTGACCTTGCCGGACTGGCGGGTGGAGGGGGCGACCCCGGCGAGGCAGGTCAGCGACTCGCGGGTCGGGAACCGGCCGCGGGCGTCGCCGATCTCGGCCAGCAGCCGGGCCGCGCGGACAGTCCCCGAGCGCGGCAGGGACTGGAAGATCACCGCGTCCGGGTGGGCGGCCAGCTGGGCGCCGATGCTGTTGGCCAGGGCCTGGATCTGGGTGTTCAGGGTCCGCAGGACGGCGACGAGGGCGACGGTGACCCCGGCGAGGGCGCTGGCGTGGGGGCCGGACTGGCCGCGGGGCGCGGCCAGCAGCCGGGCGTGCAGGACCGCGGGGTCTTTCCTCCCGCTGTAGGCGACGGACTTCAGCCAGGCCCGCAGGCGCAGGGGGGACAGCCAGTCGGCCTGCTCCTGGGTGGTGAAGCGGCTCAGGAACGCCAGGGTGATCTCCGAGTCGACGGCGGCGAACAGCACCGCGGCGGCCGGGAACACGGCCTGCAGGTGGGCGCGCAGCTGGTTGGCGGCGGCGACCCGGTGGCCGACCAGGTCCCGCCGGGCGCGGACGGCCGCGCGCAGGGCAGCGGCCTGGTCGCTGTCGCGTTCCAGGGGCCGCAGCCGGCGGGCGTCGGTGCGGACCGTGTCGGCCAGCACGTAGGCGTCGAACCGGTCGTCCTTGTTGCCGGCCGACCCGTAGCGGCTGCGCAGGCTCTTGACCTGGGACGGCGGGATGACGAACACGGTCAGCCCGGCCTGCATCAGCGTGTCGACGACGGGCCCGTCGCCTCGCTCGATGCCGGCCTGCGATACCCCTGCGCGCAGCAGCCGGGCGGCCATCTCCCTCAGCCCGGCCGCGTCGTGGGCGACGGTGAACCGCTCCAGGACCTCGCCCTGGTCGCCGGCCACGCAGACGGCGTGGTCGTCTTTGGCCCAGTCAACTCCCGCTGTCACGCGCTGCGCGCCGGCATTCGGGTCGATACTCATAGTTGTCCTCTCGCTGTTGCATCAGCTGGAAGACACCCGGTGGTCCCGGGACACCGCAGCCGGTCGCTCATTGATCGGCGCTCACTGGCGCATAGCCCTGTAGCCGGTCTGGGTGTCCTGGGCCGCCGGGCCTCGCAGAACTCACCGTGGACCTCGAGGGTCGAGCGACGATGGCGATGGCCCGGCGGGGACCAGGGGTGCACCCGAACCCTCTCACTCAGCAGGCAAGCGAGTGACTCGGATAGAGAGATGGTGCACCAATGAGCGATGAGGCCCTGGCCCGGGCGGAGCAGGCGGAGCTCGCCCGGCGGCGGGACGGCGGGCTCGACGCCCAGGGCATCGTTTCCCCGGCCGCGGACGGGGACGAGCGGGCCATCGAGGGCGCGCTGCGGCCCAAGCGGC
>JAICUO010000357.1 GCA_025935815.1 Streptosporangiaceae bacterium | reverse complement strand
GCAGCAAGGTGCTCATCTCGTGGTGCCTTTCTCTAAAGACGGCTGTGGCTTCATGTCGATCGCATCGCGGCCCCGCCCGGCCGGGCAGGGGCGGATGGCCCCATCGTGGCGGGACCTAAAGCCCTGGCCTGGGCAACTGCCTGCGCGATCTGCTGGCGGCAACGATTCGCGGGAGCAGCGGGGGGAGTTGCCAGTGAGGAGCGGCCAGCAGATGCAGGCAGACGATGACTCACGGCCCGCGGACCCGCTGGAACCGCTGGAAGAGCTGTTCCGGGACCTGCGCGCCTCCCCGGCCGGCTTGTCCGGCCGGGAGGCAGCGCGGCGGCTGGAAGTGTCGGGGCCGAACGAGCTGACCCGGCGCGGTGGCCGACGCTGGCCCGGCGAGCTGGCCCGGCAGTTCACCCACCCGCTGGCCCTGCTGCTGGCCACGGCAGCCGTGGTGGCCTGGGCGAGCGGCACGCCACCGCTGGCGGTCGCGATCGTCACGGTGATCCTGCTGAACGCGAGTTTCTCCTTCGTCCAGGAACTTCAGGCCGAACGGGCGGTGGAGGCGCTGGCGGCGTTCTTGCCGGAGCGAGCCCGGGTGCTGCGCGACGGGTCGCGGCAGGAGATCGAGGCGCGGGTGCTGGTGCCCGGCGACGTGCTGCTAATCGAGGAGGGGGAGCGGGTCTGCGCTGATGCGCGCCTGATGAGCGGCACCGTCGAGGTGGACATGTCCACGCTCACCGGTGAGTCGGTCCCCGTCCTGAGGACGGCCGACCCCCTGGCCGGCCGCGTCCCCCTGCTGCAGGCCCGGGACCTGGTGTTCAGCGGGAGCGAGTGCACGGGCGGCGAGGCGCAGGCGGTTATCACCGCAACCGGGATGGGCACGGAACTCGGCCGCATCGCCGCGCTCAGCCAGCGCGTCGGGCGCGAGGAGAGCCCGCTTGAGCACCAGGTTAAGCGGGTGGCCTGGCTGATCGCGTTCGTGGCCGTCGGTGCGGGCCTGGCGTTCTTGCCGGTCGGCCTGGCCGCCGGGCTGAGCCTGGCCGCCGCGGCCAGCTTCGCGATCGGGCTGCTGGTGGCGAATGTTCCCGAGGGGCTGCTGCCCACCATCACGCTCGCGCTGGCGGTGGGAGTGCGCGAGATGGCCCGCCGAGGCGCCCTGGTCAAGCGGCTTTCCGCAGTGGAGACGCTGGGGTCTACCTCGGTCATCTGCACTGACAAGACCGGCACGCTGACCCAGAACCGGATGCGCGTCACCCGGGCCTGGACGCCGGACGGCGAGTCGAGCCTGGAGGGTTGGCCGCAGGTACCCAGCGCTGTCCTTGCCAGCCTCGGCGTGCTGGCTGAGGTCGCCTGCGCCTGCAGCACGGCCGAGTTGGCGACCGGCGGGGCCTCGGCCGGGGATCCGACCGAGGTGGCGTTGCTCGAGTTGGCCGCCGCCTGCGGCCTGGACGTGTCGGCCGGGCACCGGGGTGCCACCCGCCGCGCGCTGTTCCGGTTCGACCCGCGGATCAAGCTCATGACTACCGTGGATCACCAGGACCACGGGCTGGTCGCGCACACCAAGGGCGCACCCGAGGAGGTCCTGGCCCGGGCGACCCGGATCCGCCGCGGCGGGGCCGCAAAGCCCATCACTGCCGCGGACCGGAACGCCGCCGCCGAGGCCATGGACAGGTACGCGCGGCAGGGCCTGCGCGTGCTCGCGTTCGCCCGCCGGGTCCTGCCGGCGGGACTTCCGGCCCCCGGCCAGCGGGAAGACGCCGAACGCGACCTGTGCCTGGTCGGCCTGGTCGCGATGCTCGACTCGCCCCGGCCCGAGGTCGCGGCGGCAATCGGGCAGGTGCACCACGCGGGCATCCGGGTGCATGTAGTCACTGGCGACAACGGGCTGACCGCGACCGCGATCGCCCGCCGCATCGGCATCGGCGCCGGCTCCGGCGGGATGCACCTCATCAACGGCGCTGAGCTCGACGCTATGACCGAGCGGGACCTGGACGACCTGCTTAGCTCGGGGGCCGAGGTGGTGTTCGCCCGCAGCTCGCCCGAGGCCAAGCTCCGGATCGCCGACGCGCTGCGGGCCGAGGGGCAGGTCGTCGCGATGACCGGTGACGGCGTCAACGACGCGCCGGCGCTGCGCCGGGCCGACATCGGCGTCGCGATGGGCCGTTCGGGCACCGACGTGGCCCGGGAGGCGGCCACCATGGTCCTCACCGACGATAACTTCGCCACCATCGCCGCGGCCGTGGAGGCGGGGCGGCGCGTCTACGACAACGTCCGCAAGTTCATCTGCTACATCTTCGCCCACGCGGTGCCCGAGATGGTGCCGTTCCTGATCTTCGCGCTGGCCGGCGGGGCCGTCCCGCTGCCGCTGACGGTCATGCAGATCCTGGCCATCGACCTGGGCACCGACACGCTGCCAGCGCTGGCGCTCAGCCGGGAGCCCGCCGAGCCGGGGCTGATGGACCGGCCGCCGCGGCCGCGGCGGCAGGGAGTGATCAGCGCGGGGATGCTGGCCCGGGCCTGGGGCTTCCTCGGACTCATCTCCGCCGTCCTGGTCATGGCCGGGTTCTTCATCACGCTGCGGCACGCGGGCTGGCACCCGGGCGCGCCGACCGGGCCCGGGACCGCGCTGCACGATGCCTACCGGCAGGCCACCACGGTCGCCTGGCTCGGCATCGTCGCCTGCCAGGTCGGCACGGCGTTCGCCGTCCGGACCGATCACGCGTCCTTGCGCCAGGTCGGCGTGTTCAGCAACCGGCTCCTGCTCGGCGGCATCGCGTTCGCGCTGGCCTTCGCCGCCGCCGTGGTCTACCTGCCCGCGCTGCACGGCTTGTTCGGCACGGCGTCCCTGTCACTCGGGCAGCTGGCCATCGTGGCGCCCTTCCCCTTCCTCGTGTGGGGAGCCGATGAGATCCGCCGCGCGCTGGTACGGGTCCTGGCCAGGCCTTCCGTACCACCATCGGAGCCTTTGGGTCCTATACCCGGCCGGACACCGAACGGAGTGTGAAGGAGTAGGCATAAGAACTACCGTGACGGGGATCCTCCTGGCGGGCTTCGGCTATCTCTGGCGCGAGGTCCTGGGCTTGTTCGGCGGGCTGTACCGCAAGTACACCGACGAGGCCCGGACGATCGAGAAGGCCGAGAACCTGCGCCGGGTCGCCTGACCGGGATGGAGGGAATCAGCCCGCGCCCCGGCGAACCTCACCGGGGCGCTGGCCATCCTGTCGTCGGCGCGTCGGGCGGCACCCTCACCGTGCTCATGGCCCAGACCATGATGCCCAGCTGACATCCAGCATCCGGCCCGGGACCTTCCTCCCTTGTATCCCGGCACGCCAGCAACCAGGCTGACCAGCGGGAACAGAGGGGAGGTCGCCATGACCGAGGCTGAATACGGAATCGTGGTCGGCTACGACGGGTCGCCGGGCGCCACTCACGCGCTGCGCTGGGCGGCCAGGGAAGCCTGGGCCCGCGACACCACGCTGACGGTATGCCTGGCCTGGGTCCCGGATCACATGGAGCTGCCTGCCGAATCGGCCCACAGCGAGCTGGCCAGGCAGCGCGGCCAGGAGATCTTGACCCAGGGGCTGACGTGCGCCGAATCGGTGCTGGGGTCCGGCCGGGTCCGCGCTGACCTGGCCGCCGGTCCGGCCGCTGAGGTGCTGTGCGAGTGCAGCCGCGCCGCCGAGATGGTGGTAGTCGGCAGCCGTGGGCACGGCACGCTGCCCGGCCTGCGGCTCGGGTCGGTCCCCCTGGCAGCTGGCTGCGCACGCTTGCGGGCGGGTGGTCGTCGTCCGCGACGCGGACCTGCCCGCCAACCGGCCGCCCGGTCCGGTCGTGCTAGGTGCGGACGGCTCGGCGGCCGGCCAGGCCGCGACCGTCTTCGCCTTCGAGGAGGCCGCGCTGCGGGACGTGCCGCTGGTGACGATGTGCGCGCTGGCCGACGCCCCCGGCCGGCTCGGCGAATGGCACCGGATAGAAGAAGACTTCGGCCACGTGGTGAGCCGGGAGGCGAAGGAGCACCCGGAGGTCAGCGTGGTCCGGCAGGTGCTGCCAGGTGCGCCGCGCGCGGCCCTGCTGTCGGCTGCGGCTGACGCTCAGCTGCTCGTGGTGGGGGCGCGCGGCCGTGGCGGCTTCGACGAGATGGGCCTCGGTTCCATCGCCCAGGCCGTGCTGCTCTACGCGCCCGGCCCGGTTGCGGTGATCCGCGACACTGCCGGACCATCGGGTCACCGGAGCGCCTGACCGAGACCAGCCCCGCGGCCAGCTCGAACACGCCCGACATCCAGAAGGTCGGCACTGTGGGGCAGCCCATCCCCGGCGCCACGATCCGGATCGCACCCGACGGCGAGATCCTCATCAAAGGTCACATGGTCTTCCAGGGCTACTGGAACAACGAGGCCGCCACCAAGGCGATGATCGACACCGACGGCTGGCTGCACACCGGCGACATCGGCATCCTCGACGGCGAGGGGTTCCTGACGATAACCGGCCGCGAGAAGGACCTCATCATCACCGCGGCCGGCAAGAACGTGGCGCCCGCCATGCTCGAAGACCGGCTACGCGCGCACTGGCTGGTCAGCCAGTGCCTGGTCGTGGGGGACGCCAAGCCCTACATCGCGGCGCTGGTGGTCGCGGACCCGGAGACGCTCGCCCAGTGGAAGGCCGACAACGGCAAGCCGGAAACGGCGACCATCGCCGACCTTCACGACGACTCCGCCCTGCGCGCGGAGATCCAAGCCGCCGTCGATGAGGCCAACAAGGCCGTGTCGCGGGCGGAGGCGATCAGGAGGTTCGTCATCCTCGACAGCGACCTCACCGAGGCGAACGGTCAGCTAACGCCGACGTTCAAGGTGCGCCGCGGCGTCATCATGCAGCAGTACGCGGCTCAGGTCGCAACCTTGTATGACGAGGGTGCCGCGTAGCCTACGCCTGGGATTCGGTTCTCCGGCAAGCGGCATAGCGCTCGATCGCGCGGAACCCCTCCCGCATGACCTTCGAATAGCTGCCGGGTACGTCAGTGAACCGGGCGGCCAGCCAGTGGCTGCGGCCGGCCGCCTCGTCCAGGAAGGCGCCGACGATCTCCGCCGGCGTCGCCGCGATGATCGCGTCGTTCGAAACGTCATACCTGGTCATGCCTGCCCCCACCTCGGGTCATCTCGGTGCCTGGCTCTGCGGACGCCGCCATATCCGCCGCGAGCCGGGTCAGGCGGGCGTACTCGTCGCCTCTGGCCAGCGGCAGGTCGTGATCCGCGTCGATCTCGAAGACCCGGGCGCGCAGCGCCGCCGCCAGCTCATACTGCTTTGCCGGCCGGACCAGGCGGTCCCGGGTGGTGACGAGCACCGCGGCCGGGATGCCCAGTTGTCCCGCCCACGGGCGGGCGTCGTAACGGCCAAGCGCGCGTCCCGCGGCGACCAGGTCGCGCGCCGTCGCGCGCTGGAACTCCGCGGCCAGCCAGGGCCCGTAGCGGCCGAGCTCGGGAGCTTCACCGGCTGCCTTGGCGACGACCCGGTCGGCGAGCCCGCTGCCGACGCCTATCCGCACGCTGAGGTCGAGCAGGGGGAGCAGGCGCCACACTGCCCGCTCGCGGGCGGTATGGCGCCACTCCAGCGCCGTGGCCTGCAGGACGAGGGCCGTCACCTTTCCCGGGTGCCGTCGCGCCAGCAGCAGCCCGACCGGCCCGCCCATCGAGTACCCGACCACCACGACGCGGCTGACGCCGAGTTGCTCCAGGAGCGCGGCCGCGTCATCGGCGCAGTCCTCGAGGCGGAATCGCTCCAGCGACCGCATTCCGCGGCCATGGCCGCGCTGGTCCGGCGCGATCACGCGGTAGGACTCGGCGAGGCAGGCGTAGGCGGGGAAGAAGTTCAGGTCCGCGCTCACGGTCCAGCCGTGCAGGAGGAGCACCACGGAACTGGCGGGCGTGCCCCCGGAGTCGCGGAAGAACACCTCGCCGCGGCCGGGCAGGTTCAGCACCCGGCCGGGCGGGAGAGCGGGCGGCAGCGGGGGGCCGTTCATCGCCGTCACCCGCCTAAGGCGCCATCTGGCGGTACAGGGCGAGGGTGACCGTGATCCCGGCCCGGCGGCGAGGAGCAGGGCGGTGCGGGCCGTTGCCGGCCTGTGCCCAGGCGGCTTCAATGTGGGTGCCCATAGCCGTCCGCCAGATCGTCGATTGTGAACAGGGCCATGCCGATCTCGATGCCCGAGGCGAGCGCGAGCAGCATCACCCGGTCCCCCTTGCGGATCTTGTGCTCCTGGAGGTACTTGTGCAGCGCCACGAACAGCGTCGTCGATGACGTGTTGCCGTATTCCTCGAGGTTCATGACCACGTGCTTGGGCTGGGCGCCGAGCCGCGCGGCGAATTCCCGGGTGCCCGCGCGGATGGCCCGGGCCGAGGTCTGGTGGGGTATCAGGTAGTCGATGTCGGCCAGGGAGATGCCGGCCTCGACGATCGCCTCGGCGACCAGCGGGGGCATGTCGTTGATGGCGACCCGGTGCAGCTTCCTGGACTTGGTGTACATCTGCGCCCCGGGTCCCAGGGAGCTGGGGAAGGCAAGGCAGAGCCGGCTGTGCTCGGCGAGGGTGGTGAAGCCGATGACGTCGATGCCGGTCCCGCGGGGCGCCCGCTCCACGATCACCGCGGCGCCCGCGTCGCCGAGCGTCAGCGACGCGAGCTGGTTGCTGAACACGGAGCGGATCTGGCGGGCCGCGTTCCAGCTCAGGTGGGAGATGTACTCGCCGGAGACCACCATGCCGCAGCTGATCTCACCGCGGACGATGGAATCGTGCAGGATGAACACTCCGGTCAGCATGCCGGCGCAGGCGTTGGACACGTCGAAGTTCACCGCCTGGGTGGCGCCGATAGCCTGCTTGATGGCCAGGCTCAGCGAAGGCTCGAAGGACTGCGCGAACCGGCCCTTCGAGCGCGTGATGCTGGTGCTGACCAGCATCTCGATGTCAGCGGCCTGATGCCGGGAATGGGAAAGGCAGTCGCGCGCCGCCCCGGTGGCCAGGGTGAAGGAGTTCTCGCCAGGGCCGACCACCCGGCGTTCGTGGATGCCGGTGAGGCGCTCGAGCTGGATGCGCGTGTGATGGCTGGTCTTGCTCATCAGGTCCCTGGTCGTCAGCCGCCCGGCGGGCAGCTTCACGCCCACGCTGTCGATGCGGCACCCCCAGGGACCACCCGGCGCGGCCGACTCAAGGGTCAGCCAGTGCCGTTGTCGCTCGTTTCGGATCTCGGCCATCCCGCTCTCCGCATGCTTAGCCTGCCACCGCCTCTTACCTGGCGTCATGCTCATAGCTAGAGGCTTAGCTACGAGGGCATGCCATCGCGGCAAGGTTCGCAGTCGCGCAAGGCGCACCCGCTAGTGACGGGCGGCCGCCTCGGCCCGGAGCAGGGCGTCTGCCTGACCGCGGACCGAGCACGGGTAGCGGAGCGGGATGCACCCGGCGGGCACCGGGTCCGCGGTCCCGTCCTCTTGGCGGGCCTGCTCGACGACCACGGGAAGTTCCGGGCGCTGGCGGCGGATGGCCGCCGCTATGCCCAGCCCGGGGCCGAGACCGTGCAGCACCACATCGGACCAGTCCACCAGCGTGCACCGTTGCCCGCGCAGCAGCGGGCAGGCTCTCAGGTCATCGCCGGGCCCGCTGCAGAAGGCGATATCGAGCCCGGCGTCACGGAACACGGAAAAGTCCGAGATCGCCAAGGCGGGGCGGTCGTCCTCGATCAGCAGCCGGGGCCGATGCCCGGCCAACCTCGCCGGGGACCCCATCCTCCTGGTCATTCGCTGCTCCATAATGCTCACCTCCGATGCCTCCCAGTGAGCGCCCGCGACCGCCCGCTGACCAGGGTCTTTGGTCCTGACCGTCGCGGAGTCACTGACCGGCCAGGCAAATCGCCTCCGCGGGACGGTGCCACCTAGGCGCGACGACCGACCTAGTACTGCAACGGCGTCCCGAGTCATGACGGCGTCCAAAATGCGCTGAATACCCGATTCGCTCGCCGGCGGGCAGCCCCCCGAGCCCCGGCCCGCCGCGAGTGCCGTGGGGTTTTTCGGGAGAAGCGGGCGAAAAAAACGCCCGCGCGCTGATGAATTGCCGACGGGCCCGGGCCGGGGCGCACCCGGGGGCCCGGGTGCCCCCACCCAGGCCCG
>JAICUO010000753.1 GCA_025935815.1 Streptosporangiaceae bacterium | reverse complement strand
CGGGCGTCAAGGCGCACGGGGACGTCCGGAACACGCTGCACGGCTATGCCGCGCGCGACATCGTCGACGACGCGGTCGAGCACGACGTCGGCGTCATCGTGATGGGCTCACGGGGCCGCGGCGACCTGGCCGGCCTGGTCCTGGGCAGCACCGCGCACAAGGTAATCCACCTCACCGATCGCCCCGTCCTGATCGTCAGGTAACCGGCCCGGAGCGAGATAGCCCGGGGAAGCCGTGCAGGCTCCCCCGGGCTTGCCTTACCGGGCAGCGTGGTCCCGCTCACCGGTCCGGACGCGCAGGGCGCCGTCGACCGGGGTGACCCATATCTTCCCGTCGCCGATCCGTTCCGTCCGGGCGTGCTTGGCGATGGCCCCGACCAGGGTTTCCACCTCGTCGTCATGCGCGAGGATGTCCAGCCGAACCTTGTGCAGGTACGGCATCCGGGCCGGGCTCGGCGTTACGGCGAACTGGCCGAATTGTCGGCCGAAACCACGGACTTCGGTCACCGTCAGGCCGTGGGCCTGGTTGTCGATCAGGGCGCGGGTCAGCTCATCGAGCTTCTCGGGCCTGATGATGGCTGTGATCAGCTTCATGCCAGCTCGCCTCCAATTCAGCCTGCGCGCTCACCGGCGGCGCGGGCGATGGAAAGTAGCCGATGCCAGGTCGGCACCGCAGGCTCAATGCCACAGCCCGCGGATTGCGCGGGCTAGGGCCGAAGATCGGGTCCGGCCGGGACCATGGCCCGGCCCTTCGACCTGGGCGGCGTTCTCCGGCTCGGTGGGCCTGCTGATCGCTGCCCGCGCCAGCATGGGCATCAGCGGAGCCAGCGCCTGCGGGGGTAAGGACATGATGCCTAGCCGTGCTGGGCGGCGCTGACGTCGATGGCGACCACGTAACGGTGCTGGCCGGCTGTGGTGACGGTCTCGACCTCGTACGCGCGGACGGGGGTTTGCGGGTTGGAGTGCAGGACGGCCCGGGTGTAGCCGATCCCGTAGGTGAGGACGCCCTCGAAGTCGCCCGCCTGGGCGTAGTCGGTCATGGCCGGGTAGCCGAGGGGACGGCCGGGCTGGGAGGTGATCGTGGACCGCGTCCCGTCGGCGCTGTGCGCCTGGGCCTGGTCGAACACGATCTTCAGCACGTCAGTGCCGGCTATCGGGATTACTGTGCCGCGAGCGTCGCTGATCAGCTGGCTGGCCCATTCGAAGTGGTAGCCCGGGAACGCCCCGGTGAAGGTGAACGACATCCGGTTGTAGGCCGGCTGTCCGTGCTCGCTGTGGTGATAGCCGACGCTGATCTGGACGAGCTCAGCCACCGGCGGCACCGGGTGGGCGTGCGTGACCTGGCCGGGCCTGGCCACGTCGTTCGGCCAGCCCCACGCGTAGGCGACCCGCGACGCCGCGACCGTGGTGGACGGGGCCGGCGGGGGCGCTGCCGGCCCGGAGGTTGCCGGCGAGGTTGGGCCGGGAACCGGCGTCTGGGCTGGTACTGACGTAGCTCCCGGGCTAGCGGGAACGGTCGTTACCCGCGAGCTAGCGGGCGCGGTCGGGGCCGCGGGCGTTGCGGGCTGACCGCTGCAGCCGGCCAGCATGGCCGGCACCAGTGCGAGCGCCACCGTCGCCCCGGCGATGGCGGCACGTGCGGACTTCATGGCAAGCCTTCTTTCTTTTCCTTGCCGGCCTTTTCCTTGCCGGTGCGGGCGATCGCGCCAATGGCCGGGGCCAGCGTCAGCCACAGGCCTATGGTCACGACCATGGACGTGAGGTAGCCGAAGGGCCGGATCCCGACGTCGGTGCCCGTGATGCCGGCGAAGATCATCAGCACCCACGCGCTGACGAAGAAGGCCGGCCCGGCCGCGACGATCTTGAAGAAGTCATCCACCAGGCTCACCTCGCTCGTTAGCTGCCCACGTCGGCGGTGTGCGGCAGCCGGGTGTCGTCGATGGCGTAGCTGAGCTGGGCTTCGACGTCGATGACCCCGTCGACCGCGCGGACCGCGGGCAGCACGGCGGCCAGCATGGTCTTGCGCTCGACCTCGCCGGTCAGCCGGACCACCCCGTCGGTGACGCCAACGTGAACCAGGACGGGGTTGGTGCCCAGGTAACCCAGCAGGACGTCCTGGTAGACCTGCTGCCTGATGGCCTCGTCGGGGCGGAGGAAAACGCGCAGCAGGTCCCGCGCCGTGACCACGCCGAGCAGTTTTCCGTCCGCACCGGTCACCAGCAGGAAGCGGGACTGATGGCGGTCCATCAGCCGGGCCGCCTCCGCCACGCTGGTGCCGGCCAGCGCGGTCGCCGGGTCGCGGTCCATGAGGTCGGCCGCGGTCGCGGCGGGGGCGATGCCCGAGCGGGCCCGGCGCGGCAGGCGCCGCGAGCGCCGGCCGTCCGGGTCCCGCTGAAGCTGTTCCTTGCGCAGCAGGTCGCCCTCGGCGACGACACCGGCCACCTGGCCTTGCGCGGTGAGCACCGGCACGACACCGATCCGCCCCCTGACCAGGATCTCGGCCACGTCCTTGAGGGGCGTATCCGGGCTGACCGTCGCGGGGCTGGTGGTCATCACATTGCCAACCTGGTAGTGACGCATCGTGTGCTCCTAATGACTCACGGAGTCTCAACTCACTCCACGACTGCCATGACAGCGCGCGGGATGAGACTCGGATAGAGGCGGACATCCCGGCCTGGTGGCCGAACAGCCCGCCATCCGAGGGGCTTACGGCCCTACGGCGAAACGGCCGCGGCTGGTCAGGCTGATAAACGGAAGAGGAGGTCACCATGCGAGCTGAAGTCGGAGACGAGCTGACGGTCAGGGGGATCCACCAGGGCGATGAGGATCGTCATGGCGAGATCATGCGGGTTGACGGAGCCGACGGCGCGCCGCCGTACCTGATCCGCTGGCGGGACGGGCGTGAGACCGTGTTCTTCCCGGCAGGCGGAACCGAGCTCACGCACCACCGGGCGGCGTCCGCCGGATGATCCTCGTCCCTACCCAGGTGACAGTGACTCCGTGCCGGGACAATCCCGGCACGGAGTCACTGTCGCCGAGGTAGCGGACCGGCCTACGAGGGGTACTTGGCGAGGATCTCCTTGAGCTGGGCGACGAAGCGGAGTGATTCGTCGCGGTCCCGCTGGAAGACGTTGCGGCCGAAGATGAGGCCAGTGGCGCCCGCCTCCATCGACTCGCGCGCCTTCTCCAGCATGGCCTCCTGGCCGGCGTGCTCGCCGCCGGAGACCAGCAGCAGTGACCGGCCGGCTGACTTGACCACCGACTCGATTGCTTGCCGCGCCGAGAACTCGCCGCGATAGGCGGCGGGGACGTCGTCGCGCTTGGCTGGCTGGGGAAGTTCACCTTGACCATGTCCGCGCCGAGCTCGCTGGCGGTCCGGGCGGCGTAGTCGACCGCGTAGAAGGAGTCCCGGCCGCCCTTGGCGTCGATGGCGGCGCCGCGCGGGTAGGACCACACGATGAGCGGCATGCCGAACCGGTCGGCGTCCGCGCGCACCCGCAGGTACTGCGCGAAGTCACGCTCCTGGCCGGGCGTGCCGACGTAGAGCGTGTAGCCG
>JAICUO010000629.1 GCA_025935815.1 Streptosporangiaceae bacterium | reverse complement strand
CAGGTTGAACAAGGTCGGGATGTCGGTCGAGCCCTGGATGGACGCGTGCCCGCGCAGCGCCAGGATTCCGCCGCCCGGGCGGCCGATGTTTCCCAGCAGCAACTGAAGGATCGACGCGGTGCGGATGTACTGCACGCCGACGGTGTGCTGCGTCCAGCCGACGCTGTAGACGAACGCGGTGGTCCGGTCCCGGCCCGAGTTCTGCGTGACGGACTCGCAGACCCGGCCGAAGGCATCAGCTGGCACGCCGCAGACCTGCTCCACCATTTCCGGGGTGTAGCGCGCGAAGTGTCGCTTGAGGATCTGCAGCACGCAGCGCGGGTGGGTCATCGTCGGATCGGTCCGCGGCGTGGGAACGTGCGCGCCACCGGAGCCGTGTGCCTCGCCGCGACCAGCGCTCCGCACCGAGGACATCCCGGCCCGGTCCTCCCACAGCCGGTCGGGCTCGCCGGACGGAGCCTGCACCTCGGCGCCCTCGTACTGCCACGCGCGCGGGTCATAGTCGCGCTCCCGCGGGTCGAACCCGGAGAAGAGGCCGTCGAGGTCGTCGGTATCGGCGAATTCCTCGCTGATGATCGTGGCCGCGTTGGTGTAGCTGGCGACGTACTCCCGGAAATACTTCTCGTTGTGGAGCACGTAGTTGATGATGCCGCCGAGGAAGGCGATGTCGGGTCCCGCGCGCAGCGGCACGTGCAGATCAGCCAGCGCGGAGGTGCGGGTGAACCTCGGGTCGACGTGGATCACCGTCGCCCCGCGGGCCTTGGCCTCCATCACCCACTGGAACCCCACCGGGTGGCACTCGGCCATGTTGGAGCCCTCGATCACGATGCAGTCCGCGTTCTGCAGGTCCTGCTGGAACGTGGTCGCGCCGCCGCGGCCGAAGCTGGTCCCCAGACCGGGGACGGTAGCGGAGTGTCAAATACGCGCCTGGTTCTCGATCTGTATCGCCCCGAGCGCCGTGAACAGCTTCTTGATGAGGTAATTTTCCTCGTTGTCGAGCGTCGCGCCGCCCAGCGAGGCGAACCCGAGCGTTCGCCGGGTGCGCTTGCCGTCGACCTCCCACTGCCAGCTGTCCCGCCGGGTCGCCAGCACCCGGTCGGCGATCATGTCCATGGCCGTCTCCAGGGGCAGGACTTCCCATTCGGTGCCGTGCGGGCGCCGGTACAGCACCTCGTAGCGCCGGGCGCCGCCGGTGGTGAGCTGGAGGCTGGCCGACCCCTTCGGGCACAGCCGCCCCCGGCTGATGGGGGAGTCCGGGTCGCCCTCGATCTGGATGACCTTCTCGTCCTTGACGTAGACATTCTGACCGCAGCCCACGGCGCAGTAGGGACAGACCGACTTGACAACCTTGTCCGCGGTCCGGGTGCGCGGCGCGAGGCTAGACGTGGCCTTGCTCTTGGCCGCGGCGCCGCGGCCGAACGGGTCCGCCGCCAGCTGCCGGTACGCCGGCCACCCGCCGATCCAGGTTCGCACGCCCACTAGCTGGCGCTCCCTTCAGATCCGGTATCGTCTTGGTCTCTTCGCCACGCCTGCCCTGGAAGGTCCCTGGTAGCCACTGCGCGTTCCGCGACCAGCCGTATATCGTGACGCGATGCTCCCGGTACCCGTCGGCACCCGCGCCAAACCTGTCCCCAGCGACCGGCCGCCCGGCGCGGTGTGCACTGGCCTGCCGTGGGTAGAGGCGGCCCCATGAGTGAAACACCAGAGCAAGCGCAGGAGGGCGTGGCGGGCGCCGTGCGGGGGCTATCCGATAACACTCGTGCCCTGGTCCGGCACGAGATCGTGGCGGTCCAGAAGGAGGCGCTGGGCAAGGTCAGGCAGGCCTGGCCGGCCGCCGGGCTGCTGGGAGCGGCGGCCTTCTTCGGCGTGCTGACCGCCGCCGCCTCCTTCCGGCTGAGCATCCGGCTGCTTGAGAAGAGCCTGTCGCCGGCCACCGCCGCCCTCACGGCGACGGCCGGGTATGCGGTGGCCGCCGGCGCGGCCGGCGCTATGGGCATCCAGCAGCTGCGGGCGGCCCCGTCCGTTCTCCCCGCCGAGACCGTTAAGGCGGCCGCCGCTAAGGCGAAGACGACCGCCACTAAAGCCAAGACGGCCGCCAGCAGGGCCAAGCCGGCCGCCAGCAAGCCGGCCGCCAGTTCGGCGAAGCCGACCGCCGGCCAGCCGACGGCCGCCACCAGGGCGAAGGCGACCGCCAGCAAGGCGACCGCCAGCAAGGCGACGGCCAGCAGGGCGGCGGCCAGCAGGGCGAAGCCGGCCACCAGCCGCTGACGATCACCGGCGCATCCCGGCCGCCGGGCGGGTGCGTCGTCCACGACACCTACGGCCTGAGGGCACCACTTTCCGGCTAACGCCGCCCGTTGGCGAGGCTGCGCGCCGCCGGGAGCCGGCGCAGCCGCAGCATGGCAACCGTCCCCAGGAGCGGGCCGGCGGCGAGCGGCAGCAGGGCGTACCGCCACCCCGCGACGTCCACCGCAACCGGCACCAGCCGAATGCTGACGATCGTCAGCGTGAACCCGAGCGCGAGTTGCAGGGCGAGCACCGAGCCGGCGTAGCGCGGCTCGGCCAGTTCGGTCACCGCCGCCGAGAACTGGGCCGAATCGGCGATCACCGAGGCGCCCCAGATCAGCAGCAGGATCACCAGCACTGGCAACGCCGCCCCGAAGGCCAGCGGACTGGCCAGGCAGCACGCCGCGCTGATCAGCATCGCGCCGCTGGTGACCGCCGTGCGGCCCAGCCGGTCGGCGAGCCGCCCGGCTGCGACCGCGCCCAGCAGCCCGGCCACCCCGATGGCGGCGAAGGTCACCGTCCCGGTCTCGGCCATGCCTGGCCGGTGCGCCTGGCGGGCGGCGACGAAGAACGCCGACAGCCAGCTCCACAGCGCGTACAGCTCCCACATGTGGCCGAGGTAGCCAAAGGTAGCCAGCCGCAGCGGCCGGTGCCGGGCAAGCGCGCGAAGGGCGGCGCTGACGTCCAGCGGTGGCGATGCGACCGCAGCCGGGCCGTTGCGTACCCTCACCACCGACCCGGCGGCCAGGACGGCCAGGGTCGATGTCACCGCGATCGTAGCCTACCACGGGACGTCCCCCAGCCCCCGCACCAGGTGCGGGGTCCCCGACCCCAGGGTCAAGGCCCCGACGACCACGCCGGTGGCTACCCCGCGCCCCCGCCGCGACAGCCGAGCCGGCGATGAGCCAGCGCGGCTCGATCCGGTCGGGGAGGTTGAGCAGCGCGGCGCCCACGCTACCGACGACGAAGCCGACCTGCACCACGATCACCAGCCAGGCCGCGCCGGCTGACGTCAGCCGCCAGTCGTGCTCCAGGGCTGGCACGACGGCAGTGGCGCTGAACCACGACGCGTTGGCCAGGGCGGCGGCCAGCGCGACGAGCAGGAGGGCGCGGCGCCGCTCTCCGGTTTCCTTGCGCAGAGGTGACACGGGAGGACCTTCCTCATCGAAGTGGACTGACAGGTCCAGGGTGCTGCGCGTTAATTGGACTATCAAGTCCAATTAGATGTACCATCTGCCCATGAGCCCCGCGAAACGCCCGCGCCTGACCGCGCGCGGAGCGGCGACCCGCGAGCGCATCGTCGCCGGGGCGGCGGCGCTCATCTACGACCGCGGCGTGGCCAGCACCAGCCTCGACGACGTCATGGCGGCCACCAGGACCAGTAAGTCGCAGCTCTACCACTACTTCGCCGATAAGGATGCGCTCGTCCTGGAGGTGATCCGCCGCCAGCTCGGCCAGATCATCGCCGGGCAGGAGGCCGAGCTTCGGGAGCTGCGGACGTGGGAGGGGCTGCGCGGCTGGCGCGACCACCTGGTCGAGAGCACCCGGGCGACCGGGGGAGTAGGGGGCTGCCCCCTCGGCTCGCTGGCCAGCGAGCTCGCCGACCGCTCGGAGCCAGCCCGCGAGGCGCTCACCGCCTGCTTCGCTGAATGGGAGTCCTACCTAGTCGACGGCCTTACCGCGATGCGCGAGGACGGCTTGGTCTCGCGCGACGCGGACCCGGCCGAGCTGGCTGTGACCATGATGACGGCGCTGCAGGGCGGGCTGCTGCTGGCGCAGACGACCCGCGACGTCCGGCCCCTGGAGCTGGCGCTCGACATGGCCATCGCCCACGTGGGGCGCTACCGAGCCAGCTGAGCGGGGGCAGCGCGATCGGTGGGCCAGATGACGCCCATCCCGGGCGTCCCCGCGGCGCCCGCGCAGCCTGCGGCGATCACGATGACCTGCATGCGCGCTCATCGCGGCTCGGTCTCCCACCGGTAGCCGACGCCCCACACGGTCTGCAGGTGCGCCGGGGCGGCCGGGTCATCCTCGGCTTTCTCCCGGATCCGGCGCACGCACACGGTCACCGTCGACAGGTCGCCGTAGGACCATCCCCAGACCTGCTCAAGCAGCTGCGCCCGGGTGAATGCCTGCCCGGGATGAGACAGGAAGAAGGCGAGCAGGTCGAACTCGCGGATCGTCAGGGCCAGCTCGCGGCCGTCCTGCCTGATCCGTCGGCCGGCCACGTCCACT
>JAICUO010000687.1 GCA_025935815.1 Streptosporangiaceae bacterium | reverse complement strand
TGAACCGGCCCAGGACTGAGCCATCCTCGGCGACGAGCACGTAGAAGGCGCCGGTGCCGGCCTCCTGCTCGGCTAGCAGCGTGCTGAGACGCTCGGGGAACTGGCGGAAGAACTCATCGCCGCGGTCGGAGATGGAAGCGGCGAAGTAGGCGCGGTTCGCCAGCTCGAAGGCCAGGACCGCCGGGGCGTGGCGGGCGTTCAGGCGCTGCAGTTCGGGCATGGCCCGACTCTAGCGCCGTTGGAGCGGGCCTTAACGGCGTCCATGCTTGCCGTTCGTGAATGTCGCGGGGCTGCCCGCCGCTGGACGCCGCCGGCGTGAACGCGGGGCGCTGGCCGCTGCGGCAGCCAGGCTTCAGCGCCGAGCTCGCGTACACCGCCCGGCATGGCATCACCGCCATGACCAGCGGTCAGTTCGCCGCGCTGGTGAGCCTGGCTAAGGCTTGCGGGCCACGATCGCGTGGACGGGGATCACGTGCTCGAAGCCGGGATCATCGGCGGCCGGGCGCCAGTCGGTGACGGGGACCAGGCCAGGCGGCACGGGGTCGAGCCCGGCCGCGAGGCCGGCGACCCGGGCGGCGGGACGGAGCGTGAGCGGCTGGGCGGGCATCATCGTGTTCCACTGCCTGACCGCCTCCTCCAGCGCCGGGCCCAGGTCGCTGGCCAGGTGGTAGATCGCGGCATAGCTGCCGGACGGCAGCGCGGCCATCAGCGACGGCACCACCGCGGCGGCCTCGGGGTCCTCGACGTAGGCGAGCGTGAACAGCAGCAAGATCGCGACCGGATGGCTGAAGTCCAGGGTCTCCAGCGCGCCCGCGATGATCGTCCCCGAATCGCGGACGTCCGCGTCGACGTACCCGACGGCGCCCTCAGGGGCGGACTTCATCAGCGCCCGGGCGTGCGAGAGCACCATCGGGTCGCTGTCCACGTACGCGATGCGGCACTCGGGCGCCAGGGACTGCGCCACCTCGTGGGTGTTGCCCACGAGCGGAAGCCCGGTGCCGATGTCGAGGATCTGCCTGATTCCCGCCTCGGCGACCAGGAAGCGCAGCACGCGCTGCTGGAACCCCAGCACGGCGGACGCGATGTCCGCGATCACGGGCGCCGCCGCGGCTAGTGACTGCGCGGCTTTGCGGTCGGCCTGGAAGTTATTCTGGCCGCCGTACAGGTAGTCGGCGACGCGCGCGGCGTTCGGCACGGTCGTATCGATCTGCGCGGCCTTCGCCCGCCGCGTCCTCCCCCCAGTCGTCTGCCATCGTTCCAGTATGCGTCAACCTCGGCGGTCGCGAGCTCAGAGCGCGCCAGCGGCGGCGGGGCACGCCAGGAGCGCAATCACGTCAGGCGGGCCGTAATCATCACCGCGGACAGCATGCCCTCCGGGAGGGTGGCCGGCAGCGGGCGCCCGTAGCCGGCCGCGACATCGGCGATCGGGCGGGCGTCCACGCTCCAGCCGATCCGCGCCAGCCACGGCCCCGGGTCGGTGGCCTCCTCATGCGCCCACAGCGCGGTGACGTCGAAGTCCACGTTGTTGAGGCGGGGAGCCTCAGTGAAGGCCGCGTAGTCGCGCATGGAGTCCATGCCCGCGAAGTGCTCGATGGCGATCCGGGAGCCGGGCGCGGACAGCTCCCGCATCCCGGCCAGCAGGCGGTCCTTCTCCTCGTCGCTCAGGTACGGCAGCAGTCCCTCGGCGAGCCAGGCGACCGGCGAGGCGGGGTCGAGCCCGGCCGTCAGCAGGGCCGGCGTCCACCGCCCGCGCAGGTCGGCGAGCACGGCCCGCCGGGCGCAGCGAGGTCGCGCCCCGGCGCCCGCCAGGACCTGGTCCTTGAACGCCAGCACCCGCGGCGCGTCGACCTCGTAGGCCGTCACGCCGGGCGGCCAGTCCAGCCGGAACGCCCGCGTGTCGAGCCCGGCGGCCAGGATCACCACCTGCCGCAGGCCGTCGGCGACGGCCGTCAGGGACAGCTCGTCGAAGAGCCGCGATCGCACGCCCACGTACCTGGCGAACTCGGGCCAGGGGAAGGTCTGGTCGCCGTCTGCCTCCTGCGGCGTGACCGGCATCGGCGTCGGCGCCCGCGCGGCCTGGACGAACGCCCCGGCATAGGGGTCGCGCACGAGCGGCGGCTCACGCAGGGTCTCGACGGCGCGGCAGGCGGCGGTCGCGAGCGCGGTGAGGCCCACCCCGCTGGCGATATCCCAGTCAGCCGTATCCCGGTCAGCGCTGTCGGTCATGCGGGGAACCAGCCTTCCATTGCCAGCCGCCACTAATCACGTCATTGCCGGGGCTGAGATGATTATGGCAGGGCGAAGTGGCTAACACCACACAGGAAGGCCCACAGGACTCACCGTCACGAAACCCCGTCACCGGACCTAACGCCCTGGCGACCTAACGCCCGGGCCGCCTACCGCCATAGGGTCCGGATCTGCGTCGTCACGTCGAACGGGTCATCGCCGCGCTGCGCGGCGAGCATGCCCGCCCCGTCGGGTGAGCCGGTGTAGAGCAGCTCGCCGGGGCTGACCCGCTCGTTCCAGGCGCGGGCAAAGGCCTTCGCCAGCCGCGCGTTGACGCCGAGCACCGCTGGCACGGCGTGGTAAACGACCGTCGCCGGGATGCCGTCGCCCGGCCGGTGATGCCGCCGCGTCAGCTGGAGCGCCGCCCGGGTGCTGGCCGGCGGCGCGATGAACAGCCGGGGCACGATGTAGCGGGGCTGGGCCAGCGGCGACAGCACCTCATCGAGGGCGGCGGCGAAGGTCGCGGACTCCGCCGCGGACACGTCGGTGAGCCGCGCCCGGTACGACCCGTCCGGCAGCGGCTCGATCAGCACGGCGGAACTGCCCCGGCGGATCATGCCCGCCTCCCGCAGCGCGTCCGCCGTCGCCGCCGCCATGTCCTCGAAGCTGCCCGAGGACGGCGCCGCGGTGACCCGCCGGGCCCGGCGTAGCCGGATCGCCGAGCGGGTAGCGCCCAGCGCCACCGGGTTGCCCGCGAGCAGCCAGCCGAGCACCTCGCCCGCCAGGTGCGGGTGGGCGCCGCCCGCCAGGCCCGAAACCCCGATGAAGGACACGCAGACCGACACCGCCCATGCGACCGCGATTCCCCCGCCGCCGCGCCCGGGGCCTGGGCCCGCTGGGTCCCGCCCGGCCGACCGCGCGCCCGCCGGAACGGCTTCCCGGGCCAGGCCGAGCGGCCTGCGCGCGGCGACCGTCACGGTGGCCACCGGCTCATCGGCGTAGGGCTCGCCGATGCTCCACCGCTCGCGGACCAGCGGCCGCTCCCCGGCGCGGATGAGCATCCGCGCGTTGACCTCCGCCAGCTTCGCCGGGTCGGGTGGCTCGAACGGCGACAGCGCCGGGTCCACGTGCGCGACGCCGGAGGCGATGTCGCCGGCCTGCGTGAGCGCGAAGTAGCGGTCGTGCTTGCGGACGAACCGGTCGTAGTCGGCGGCGCCCTTGGGATGCTCGCCGGTGACGCAGACGACCGCCCAGTTGTCGGCGACCTTGCCCGGCCAGGTGGCGTCCCTGCGCAGCGCGCGGCCCCGCGCCTGGACCACCGACGTGGGCGTGGTCGCCGCCGTCAGGTCCACGGTCACGTTGACCGCGGGAGCATCCCAGCCCTCGCCGAGCAGTGCCCGCGTGCCGACCAGGCATCGCGTCCCGCCCCCGGTGAAGAACCCGGTTATCAGCGGAACGTACCGGCGCGGCTCCCAGCCCGGACCGCCCGCGATCGATACCAGCCCGGGCGCGCCGGGGACGAGATCGCCGGATGCGGTGACCGCCAGTTCCGTGACCGCCAGTTCCGTGACCGCCAGTTCCGTGGCCGCCGGTTCCCCGGCCGCCAGTTCCGGGGCTGCCGCGCGCAGCCACTCGAGTAGGCGCGGCGCGGTGCCCGCGCCGCAGGCGACCCGCTGGCCGGTCATCAGCACCGGGTCAAGCGCCGCGGTGGCCTCATCGCCCAGCAGCGTCGCCAGCGCCAGCAGCGCGCCGCCGGCGCCGTCGGCGAGGACCCCGCCCAGCTCCGCGCCCG
>JAICUO010000308.1 GCA_025935815.1 Streptosporangiaceae bacterium | reverse complement strand
AGCCCCGGCTGGTGCACGAGCTGGTAGCCCTGGAACAGCGGGCGGCGGCGGGCCACCTCCATGTCCAGCCCGCCCAGCGGCGACCCCTCGTACCCGGAGATGAACGCGGCCGTGTGGCGCCCCGCGCGCCGGTCGTCGCGTAGCCGGTCCAGCACGACGCGGACCAGGGCCTGGACGCCGGTGAGGTAGACCTCGCCGTCCTCACGCAGGTAACGGTCGTCGAGGGTGAACTCGCTCATCACGCTAATGAACAACGACCGCAGGGGCGGCGCAACGCCCGTGGCCCCTGGATGGCTCAACACGCAAGGAATGTGTGCTGCTAGCCTATTGAAGGCCGGATCTTTGCGTTACCCTGCCGGTTCATGGAGGCTGCCCCGCTCGACCCGACCGACCGCGAGATCCTGGCGCTGCTGCGGCAGGATTCCCGGCGGACCCTGTCCGACATCGCCGGCCGGGTCACGCTGTCGGTGGCGGCGGTGAAACGGCGGATCGACCGGATGCAGCGCGACGGCGTCATCACCGGGTTCACGGTGCGCGTCGACTACGCCAAGCTCGGCTGGGGCATCGAGGCGTTCACCGAGCTGCGCTTCCTGGGCAGCGCCAACGTCGATGACATCAAGGCGACCGCGATGCGGCAGCCCGAGACCCAGGCGGTGTTCACCATCGCCGGCGACCCGGACGCCCTGGTGTGGCTGCGCGCCCGCGACATGCGCCACCTGCAGGAGGTGATCGACGAGATGCGCCGTAGCCGCCGGGTCACGTCCAGCAAGACCCTCATCGTCTTGGAATCCTGGACCGCCGAGCGCGCCTTTCCCGCGGGTGACTTACCGGGGGGGCCGCACTGAACCGGGGCTGACGCAGCCCTGGCATACTGCCGGACGTGAGGCATCCCATGGTGGCCGCGCACCGGGGAGTAGCGACCGGGGCGGCCGAGAACAGCATCGAGGCGTTCACCAACGCGATCAGCGTCGGCGCCGACATGGTCGAGTTCGACGTCCGGCGCACCCGCGACGGTGAGCTCATCGCGTTCCACGACGCCGACGTCAACGGCACGCCCGTTGGCAGCTTGACCCGCGACGACATCGTGGCGGCGACCGGCGTCCGGCCGCCGTTGCTGGCCGAGGTGCTGCGGGCCTGCGCCGGGCGGATCCGGCTGGACGTCGAGCTCAAGGAAGACGGCTACGTGCCCGACGTCATGGCCGCGCTGCGGGCCGGCGCGGACGCGGGCCAGATGGTGGTGACCTCGTTCCTGCCCGCCGCGATCGCCGCTGCGAAGGCCGCCTTCCCCGAGGTGAAGACGGGCCTGCTAGTGGGAACGGACGCGCCGCCGTGGCGGGTGCGCCAGCATTTCCGTCAGCTGTTCCCGGTCGGGCTGGCCCGCAAGGTGCGCGCGGACTACCTCGCGCCGCACTTCCGGCTCGCCCGCTTCGGCGTGGTGCGCCGCGCCGCGGCCGCTGGCCTGCCGTGCCTGCTGTGGACCGTGAACGGCGAAGCCAACATCCGCAGGTTCGCCGCTGACTCCAGGGTTGCGGCCATCATCACCGATGAGGCGGCCAAGGCCCTGGCCATCGTGGCGCAGGCCGGGGCGGGCGCCCGCTAGGAGGCCTGGGTGACCGTGGTCCTTAAATTCTGGGTCAAGTTTCCTGGGTTTACTGGTCGGGATGGCCGGCTTGCGTCACTGGAGGTGTCCGGCGGCGAGGCCGGCTTGCCGTGCGAGGTCGCCACCCGCCACGCCTCGACGGGCTGGGACGAAGCCCCGTTAGTACTACAGCGGCGTCCCGAGTCATGTCGGCGTCCAAAATGCGCTGAATATCCGATTCACTCGCCAGCCGGCAGCCCCCCTGAGCCCCGGCCCGCCGCGAGTGCCGTGAGTTATGCCGCGTATCGCGGCATAAGTCACGGCACTCGCGATGATCATGACCCGAGCGGCCGTCCCGCGACGTGACCGTGGCCCCGGATGCCCCCGCAGCATCGCCAGCAGCAGATCGCCACGCGCTGGCGTAGTACTAGCTACTTCGACCTGAAAAACCCGCGTGGCTCGTGACAGGCTGCGCTGGGTGAAGGACGATGACCTCGACCCCTTGGGCTAGAAGGGATCGAGGTCACCATGTTTCGTACCGTAGGCGATCGGCCGTCGTTGTGGGAGTGCCAGTTGCCTGCGGAGGTGCTGCGGCTGCCGCAGGAGCTGGCGCGGGTGGATGCCCTGCTGGATGACCCGGCGTTCTTCGCGCCGTTCGCGGCGTACTTCCACCCGGTGATGGGGCGGCCGTCGACGCCGGCGGAGTGCTGCCTGCGGCTGATGTTCTTGAAGTTCCGGTACCGGCTGGGCTATGAGAGCCTGTGCGCGGAGGTCAGCGATTCGATCTCGTGGCGGCGGTTCTGCCGGATTCCGCTGGACGGGAAGGTGCCGCACCCGACGACGCTGATGAAGCTGACCACCCGGTGCGGGGATGAGGCGGTGGCGGGGCTGAACGAGGCGCTGCTGGCGAAGGCGGCCGGGCAGAAGCTGCTGCGCACTGCCCGGGTGCGCGCGGATACGACGGTGATCCCGGCGAACGTGGCCTGCCCGGCCGATTCCGGGCTGCTGGCCAGGGCGGTCGGCAAGCTGGTGCGCACTGCGCGGCGGGTGCAGGCGGCGGGCGGCGCCACCGGGACCGTGATGACCGGCCGGCGGCGGGCGGCGGCCCGCCGGGTGCGGGAGATCGCCAGCAAGCTGCGCACCCGGGGAAAGCTGTCCCGGGAGGAGACCAGCCGACTGATCCGGCGGGTGACCGGCGAGCTGGCCGGCCTGGCGGAAATGGCCGCGGCGGAGGCCACCGGGGTACTCCGCAACGGTCGCCGGGCGCTGCCCAGGGCGCTGACCGGGCGGGTGCGCGGCCGGCTGCGCCGGGCGCTGGATGAGCTGGCGGTCACGATCGAGCGCACCGCCCAGGTCATCGCCCAGGCCCGGTCCCGGCTGGCCGGGACGATGCCGGACAGCGCCACCCGGCTGGTCAGCCTGCACGACCCTGATGCCCGGCCGATCCGCAAGGGCCGCCTGGACCGCCCGGTCGAGTTCGGGTACAAGGCCCAGGTCGCCGACAACGACGACGGCGTCATCCTGGACTACGCCGTGGAATACGGCGCATCACCAGACGGCCCGCAACTCGCACCCGCCGTGGAGCGGATCGCCCGGCGCACGGGCCGCGTGCCAGGCGCGGTCACCGCCGGCCGCGGCTACGGCCAGGCCGCCGTCGAACGTGACCTGCACGAGCTGGGGGTCCAGGTCGTCGCCATTCCCCGCCAGGCCACGACATCGCAATCCCGCAGGGCCACCGAGCATGCCCGGGACTTCCGCACGCTGGTCAAGTGGCGAACCGGATGCGAGGGCCGGATCAGCTACCTCAAGCGCGGCTACGGCTGGGACCGCACGCTCCTGGATGGCAAGACCGGGGCCACGATCTGGTGCGGACACGGGGTATTCGCCCACAACCTGGTCAAGATCAGCGCCCTGGCCAGCTGAGCCCCCGCTCAGGACCCTGCGGATGCCATCGCTCCCCACCCCAGTTCAGCCTTCCGACTTTTTCAGGTCGAAGTAGCTAGGCAGCATGCGCCAGCGACTAGCGGGCATCGGGAAAGGCGGGTGAGGGGGCGCGAAATCCGAGCCGCCGGCATGGGCGGTACCCGCCGGGCACCCGGACCTCGTACTGTGGAAGTGCAGCACCCGGAAACGCCCACCTCGGACCGGACGGAGTCGCATGGAACCCGAACCCTCCGTACTGGATAGCCTGCGCGCTGCGGTCGCCGCGATGCCGGACGATGTGCCGCTCCGGTTGCACCTCGCGACGTTGCTGCTGCAGGCGGGCCAGCGGGACGAGGCCGTTCGGCACCTGGGGGCGGTATTGCAGCGTGACCCCGGAAACGGGACCGCGCTCGCCCTGCTCACCGGGGCGAGTTCCGTGGTCCCGGACGTCGCGGGACCGGACATCCCGTTGCCCGGCAAGCCGGTTCCGGGACCGGCGCCCCTAGCCGACGATCTGGCGGCCACCGCCCCTTTTGACTGGTCGCAGGCCGAGCATGAGCTGCGCGACGTGCTGCCGCAGATGTTCGTCGACGACAGCGAGGGCGCCTCGTCCGCCGGGATCGAAGAGGCCTACGCGTACTCGGCCGAGGGGGCGGGCCTGACGCTGGCCGACGTCGCCGGGATGGCCGAGGTCAAGGCCCGGCTGGAGGCGGCCTTCCTGGCCCCGATGCGCAACCCGGAGCTGCGCAAGCTGTACCACAAGTCGCTGCGGGGCGGACTGCTGCTGTACGGGCCACCCGGCTGCGGGAAGACGTTTGTCGCCCGCGCGGTGGCCGGCGAGCTGGGGGCCCAGTTCATCACCGTGTCCTTCGCGGACCTGATCGACCGCTACGTCGGCCAGTCCGAGCGAAACATCCACCATCTCTTCGAGGTGGCCCGCCGCAACGCGCCGTGCGTGCTGTTCCTGGACGAGGTGGACGCCATCGGGCAGAAGCGCTCGCAGCTGCGCAACACGCCGATGCGCAGCGCGGTCAACCAGCTCCTGCTCGAGCTCGACGACGTGGCCAGCGACAACACCGGGGTGTTCCTGCTGGCCGCGACCAACCATCCGTGGGACGTGGACAGCGCGCTGCGCCGGCCGGGCCGGTTCGACCGGACGCTGCTCGTGCTGCCGCCCGACGCGCCCGCCCGTGAGGGGGTCTTCCGCTACCACCTGCGCGACCGGCCGGTAGCCGGGATCAACCTGGGCAAGCTCGCCAAGCTGACCGATGGCTACTCGGGGGCGGACATCGCCCATGTCTGCGAGACCGCCGCCGAGCGGGCCCTGCTGGACTCGGTCCGCCACGGCGAGCCACGGCTGATCGGGCAGGCTGACCTGGAGGCGGCGGCCGAGGAGGTCCGGCCATCGCTGGGCACGTGGTTCGACACGGCGCGGAACGTGGCGCTGTTCGCCAATGAGGGCGGTGCCTATGATGACCTGGCCGCCTACCTGCGTAAGCGCCGTCTGATCTAGCGGGTACCTGCGGTGACGATCGAACAGGCGCCAACCGACTTGACGCGGGCGGCTACCATGCTTGACCTCGGGCGGTATGACGATGCCTCGCAGCTACTGGCCCGCGTGGTCGCGGCCGAGCCGGACAGCTCCCGTGCCTGGTGCCTGTTCGCCCGGGCGCACCTGGGGGCCGGCCGGTACCAGCCCGCCGTCGACGCCGCGAACCGGGCGGTGTCGATTGAGCCGGGCGAGGAGTGGCCGCACCGGCTGGCCAGCAACGCGCTGATGCACCTGGGCCAGCACCGGGAGGCGCTGCGCGCGGCCACCGAGGCGCGGCGGCTGGCCCCGTCGTTCTGGCAGACTCACGTGTGCGTGGCGCAGGCGGCGCTGGCGGCCTCCCATCCCTCGGTCGCCTCGGCCGCCGCCACCGAGGCGCGGCGGCTGGCCCCCGATGAGGCGGACGTGCACTTCCTGTCCGGGAAGGTGGCGCTGACCCGGGGGGACCTGCCCGCGGCCCGTGATCACCAGGAGCGAGCGCTGGCGATCGACCCCGGGCACAGCGGTGCGATGAACGAGCTTGGCCGTATCCGGCTGCGAAAGCACGACACGTCGGGCGCGATCCGGCACTTCATCAGCGCGGCCAGGACGACGCCCGGCGAGCACATCTACAGCCGCAACATCGACGTGGTCATCTTGCGCAGCATCTCCCGGATGATCTACCTGTTCGTGCTGATCGCGCTGGGCCTGATCTGGGTGCCGACGATCGTGCACGTAAGCCGGTTCCCGTTCGCGATGTGCTTCACGGTGCTGCTGGTGGCGACGCTGGCGAGCTTCACGATCATGGTGGTCCGGCTGCCCCGCGAGGCGCGCCCGGTGGTTCGCCGCACGCTGCGCACCGGGCGGGTGCTGACGGCGCTGGGGCTGGCGGTCGGCGGGGTGGCCGCCGCGTTCGCCGCCGTCACGCTCACCCCGGAGAAGGACCTGCCGCAGATGCTGCCGGTCGCGGTGCTCATCACCTTCGGCGCGCGGCTCGCCTCCACCGCCCGCCTGCGCGCCCCGCTCAGCGCCCGTCACCCCAAGGGCGCCAAGGCCCTGGCGAACGGCAAGCCACCCCGCCGCCCCTAGCCTGTAGGCGAGCGCACCCCGCTTCGGGGCGGCGGCCGCACCGCACCGCGCCCGGCCTCGCTAGCTGGCGTTGACCGCGGCTACCTGGGGGTAGAGCGCGGCCAGCGGCTGGGACAGGGCCTGCTTGACGCGGCGGCTGGTGTCATCGGCGAGGATCTCCAGTTCGCCGGCCTCCAGGCCGTCGTAGATTGCCGCGACGATGTCGCGCGGGTCGGACTTGGGGACGTCCAGGGCGGCGATCATCGGGGTGTCGGTATAGCCGAGGTGGGCGCCGGTGACCTGGGTTCCCTGGGCCGCCAGCTCCAGCCGCAGGCTGTTGGTGACCGACCACAGCGCCGCCTTGGTGGAGGAGTACGCGCCCGGCGTCGCCAGCCAGCTGAGCGCCGAGTGGATGTCGACCAGCGCACCGCCGCCGTTGCGGGCCAGGACGGGGGCGAATGCCCGCGCGATGGCCAGCGGGCCGAAGACGTTCGCCTCGTACACCGCGCGCACCTCCTCCAGCGAGGAGGCCAGCAGGCTGCGGGGACCGGAGACCCCCGCGTTGTTGATCACGATGGTGGCGTCGGCGGCGCTGGTCGCCGCCGCGGCCACCGACTCGGGGTCGGTGACGTCGAGCGCGAGCGGCACGACGCGGTTGTCATCCCAGTCACCCGGCTTGCGCGCGGTGGCGTAGACGCGCCCCGCGCCCCGCTCCAGCGCCTGGCGGACGAACTGCGTGCCCAGCCTCCCGTTCGCGCCAGTGACCAGGACGACTGAGCCTGCGAGCTGAGCCATGACCCCTCCAGTGGGTTTGAGTTTCCAACTAGCCCTCGTCCGAGAGCTTACCCACCATAGGTTTGAAAAGGCAACTGACACGACGGCGGCGCGGGGAGCGACCGCCCGGGTCGCGGCGTGGCCGGCCCGCCGGGGACGGCGCGCCCAGGACGGCGGGGCTTAGGACGGCGGGGCTAGGACGGCGCGCCGGGCAGGCGCATCGCGGCCCGGTACTCACGGCGCTCCGCGCGCTCGCTCACGAGGTCAGCCAGCCGGTCGCCGGTGGCGGTCTTGAGCTCGACGGCGATCTCGCCGTCGGTCATCATGTCCGGCCGCTCCAGCGCGGCCTTGCCACGATCGCGGGCCTGCCCCCGTCCCCCGGTGTGGTACTGCACCGGCACGGGTTGAACTGATGCTCCTGTCATCCGCTCCATGGACGCCACCCTCGCTGGTCGCTCGTGCGCAGTGTTCGCGTGCAGCGTCCCCGGCCCGGTCGTTAAGCGAAAGCCGGGCCAGGGATCGCATGTCCACAATGCACGTTCAGACGCACGCGCGGAAGCACATTCGCCAGATCTCCCTGGCCACTTATGGTCACGCTTAGCAGACGCGTTGGCGCGGATGGCGGTAACGCCAGGTGATACCGGGCAAACAGTGCCCGGGCGGCGCCGGCCGGCCGGGGCTACCGCCTAGTGCCGCCACGCGGCGCCGGCGTGAAATGTTCACCAGGCACTCCCGGCGGGGAGTGCCCCGGGCCCGGAACCCGGAACCCGGGCCGGGCTACGTCGGGGACCCGGCGGCGGACCCGGTCAACTGGTCGGTGGGCCAGCGGTCCAGCGTCCGCGTCCAGTCCAGCGGGAGCGTGACCGCGCCGTCGCGGGCCATCTCGGCATCCCAGTCCTCGACCGGGACGCGCCACAAGATCTCGAACTCGATGCCGCTGGGGTCCTTGGCGTACAGCGACTTCGACACGCGGTGATCGCTTTCCCCGACCAGCGCGCCGGCCGCCAGGAGCTTCTCGCGCATGGCCACGAGGTCGCCGAGCGTGCCGACCTCCCACCCCAGGTGGTACAGCCCAACCTCGGGGCGGCCGTCCGCGTGGCCCGCCCCGATGTCGAACACCCCCAGGTCATGGTCGTTGACCGATCCCGGCGCGCGCAGGAACGCCGCCCTCCCGGGGATCTCGATCCGCACCTCCATGCCGAGGACGTCACGGTAGAAGTCGACGGTGCGGCGCAGCCCGTTGACGTACAAGACAGCGTGGTTGAGGCGACGGACGGCCATGAGCTCTCCTGGTCAGCGAGCGGTAGCGATGCGGGGTGGCAACCAGCGGGGAGCCACCTTCCGTTGGGGATAATCGGCTTGTGAAGGTCTTTATTTCCTTTGACATGGAGGGCGTGGCCGGGATCGTCGACTGGTCGCAGTGCCGGCCCCCCGGCCAGCCGTACGAGGAGGGCCGCCAGCTGCTGCTCGGGGAGGTCAACGCGGCGATCGACGGGGCGCTGGAGGCCGGCGCCACCGAGGTCGTGTGCAACGACTCCCACGGCGCGATGAACAACCTCGACCCGGCCGCCCTGCACGGGCGGGCCAGCTACGTGGCCGGGCGGCACAAGCCGCTGTACATGATGGAGGGCATGGACTCCTCGGTGGACGCCGTCTTCTTCGTCGGCTACCACGGGTCGATCTCCGGGGCCAGCTCAGTGCTGTCGCACACCTACAACCCCTCGGTCATCTCCAAGGTGTCGCTGAACGGCGCGGAATGCGGCGAGAGCGGCATCAACGCGCTGGTCGCGCTCGCGCACGACGCGCCCGTCGCGCTGATCACCGGCGACCAGCAGACCATCACCGAGGGCGGCCCGTTCTTCAAGGAGGCCGAGCGGATCGTCGTCAAGCAGTCGATCACGCGCTTTTCCGCCGCGCAGCTGCACCCGGCCGACGCCCGGATGAGGATCGCGGCCGGGGCGGCGCAGGCGCTGCGGCGGCTGCCGTCGATCGGCCTGCCGGACATCGCGCTGCCTGCCCGGCTGGACATCGAGGTGCAGACCGCGGACATGGCACAGGTCGCCAGCTGGGTGAAGGGCGCCGAACGGACCGGCACCCGGACCATCGCGATCGAGGGGGACGACCCGCTGGCCGTCTTCCGCTCGTTCGTGGCGCTGACCTACATCACCCGGGTCGCCGAGGGCCGGTAGCCGGGGCTAAGCCCTGAGCCAGCTAAGCCCGGGCCGGCTTAACCTCACCGGCCGAGCTGGCCGCGGCGGTGCATCTGGCGGATGCGGCGGCGCTGTGACGAGTCAAGCATCAGCCAGGCGGTGGTCGGGATGGCGACGGCCAGGAAGATGATGCCGGCCGTCACCCACCACGGGAAGACGATGAGCAGGATCAGACCGAGCACGATCCCCGCGATCGACCACTTCATGTGCGGTGTCATGT
>JAICUO010000709.1 GCA_025935815.1 Streptosporangiaceae bacterium | reverse complement strand
GGAGGAGGCTGGCTGCCACGTCGTCTACGGCTTCGTCGGCACGAAGACGCACTGCAAGCTCATGCTCATCGTCCGGGAGCAGCAAGACGGCTCACTGCGGCGGTACTGTCACATTGGCACCGGTAACTACCATCCGACCACGGCCAGGCTCTACGAGGACTACGGGCTGCTCACCGCCGACCCGGTGGTCGGCGAGGACGTGACCGACTTGTTCAACCACCTGACGGGCTACGGCCGCAAGAACTCCTACCGCCGCCTGCTCGTCGCCCCCGAGGCGCTGCGGGCCGGCATCGTCGGCCGGATCGGCCGCCAGGCGGCCCGCGCGCGAGCCGGGAAGCCGGCCAGGATAGCGTTCAAGGCCAACGCCATCGTCGATGAGGTGGTCGTCGACGCGCTGTACCGCGCCGCGCAGGCGAGCGTCCCCATCGACTTGTGGGTGCGCGGCATCTGCTCGGTCAAGCCCGGCATCCCCGGCCTGAGCGAGACCATCCGGGTACGCAGCGTCCTGGGCCGCTTCCTTGAGCACTCACGGATCTATGCCTTCGGCACCGGCGAGCCGGACCCCGACGAGCCGCCCGACGCGCGCATCAGCGCGAATGAGGTCTGGATCGGCAGCCCGGATATGATGCACCGGAACCTGGACCGTCGGGTGGAGGCACTGGTCCGGGTTACCGACCCCGCGCACGCGAGGAGGCTGCGCGGCTTGGTCGACGTCGGCATGGCTGACACCACCTCGTCTTGGTGGCTGGCCAGCGACGGGGCATGGACCAGGCATTCCCGGGAAGCCGACGGCAAGCCGCTGCTCGACGTCCAAGAGGGCCTGATCCGCAAGCGCCGGGGGCGGGTCGCTGATGGATGACCCTCCGGGAGAAGACATGCTGATACGGGCGGCAGGCGCGGTTGCCTGGCGACCGGGCCCGGAGGGCGCGGAGATCCTGCTCGTGCACCGCGCCAAGTACGACGACTGGTCCCTGCCCAAGGGCAAGGTGGAGCCCGGCGAGCCGCTGCCGGTGACCGCGTGCCGCGAGGTCGAGGAGGAGGGCGGCGCGGTCATCACGCTCGGGAAGCGCCTTGCCCCGGTCCGCTACAAGGTGAACGGCAACCCCAAGCAGGTCGACTGGTGGACGGCGCGGGCAACGAGCGTCGATGACGGCGCCGTCCCCAACCACGAGGTGGACCAGGCCACCTGGCTGCCCCTCGCGCAGGCGCTCAAGCGGGTGTCCTACAAGCAGGACGTCTCGGTGCTCGGCGACTTCGCGGCGCATCCGGCGGACACTGTCCCGCTCATCTTGCTGCGGCACGCGAAGGCGGTGCCGCGCGCGGAGTGGGGCTTCGATGACGGCGACCGTCCGCTGGACAAGGCGGGTACCGCCGACGCCGGCTCCCTGGCGCCGCTGCTGGCCTGCTTCGCCCCCGCCGCCGAGGTCGTCTCCTCGCCCACCGCGCGCTGCCTGGACACGGTCAGGCCCTACGCGGACCTGTCGGGCTCGAAGGTGCGGGCGGAGCCGGCCCTGGCTCCCTCGGCCAGCCGGGGTCCTGGCGCGGACAGCTATTCGCTCATCTCCACGCTCGTGGCGGCCGAGGCGCCGGTGATCGTCTGCGGGCACCGCGAGAACCTCCCGGCGCTGCTGGACGTCGCCCTGACCGCGGCCGGCGCCGTGGCCCCGGAGCGGGCCGGTCCCCCGGAACCGGCCGCGGCCCGGGGAAAGCCCGCGTCCCGGCCGGGGACCGGCAAGCGGGCGGCCGTCATCGACGGTACCCGCGTCCCCGAGGCGGTCACCCGGCCGTTGCCCAAGGGCGCCTTCCTCGTCTTGCACCTGGCCGGAGCAGCCCTCGCGGGGATCGACCGCTACGAGCTGGGCTGAGCCTCAGGCCGCGCCGGGCCGGCGGTCGGCAGTGCCTTCAGGATGGGCGGTGCCTTCATGATGGGCAGTGTCGTCATGATGGGCAGTGTCGTCACGCCGGGCACTGTCTTCGCGCGCACTGTCTTCGCGGGCGCCGTCGGCGCGCTCCTGCCCGGCCATCGCCGCGCGTGCGCGGCGCCGCTTGCGCAGGTGCAGCCAGATCCAGGTGACGACCCCGGCCACGGCGGCGATCAGCACGTACAGCGAGTACTGCGTGATGTAGTCGTAAATCGTGGTGATGTTGCGCCCGCCGAAGTAGCCCACGCTGACCCAGCAGCCGACCCACAGCGCCGCGCCCAGCATGTTGAACGCCAGGAAGCGCAGCCAGCGCATCCCGCTGATGCCCGCGATGATCCCGTTCGCCTGCCGCAGTCCCTCGACGAACCGGGCGATGGCGATGATCTTCCCGCCATGGGAGGCGAAGAAGCGCTCCGCCTTTTCCAGGCGCTCCTCGGTGAGGAAGACGTACCTGCCCCAGCGCAGCGCCAGCGCCCGGCCGCCGAAGTGGCCGATCGCGAAGCCGATGTTGTCACCGACGACGGCGGCGACGAAGCCAAGGACGCCGACCGCGACGATGTTGAGCCGCCCGGTTCCCGCGTCGACCGCCCCGGCGATGAGGACGGTCTCGCCCGGAAGCGGGACGCCGAAGTCCTCCAGCATGACGAACAGGAAGATCACCCAGTACCCGTACTCGGCGATGTACCTGCCCACAGGGGCCAGGAAGCCAGGCAGTGGCGTCGGCTGACCCACGGATGCGGCTGCGTGGTTCAACAGCGCGGCGACGGCATGCACGCCCGTCATCAACCCCCTAAGGCCCTCAGGTTTCCCCCAGGCTAGCGGGCGGTTCGGGTCTTTCCGACGTTTCGGGGCGCTCCGGCGGGGCCGGCTTCACCCAGGCGCGGGCGACCTGGCCGGCGATCAGGTCCGTCTGCCACGGCCGCGCCCCGTAGCCAGCCAGGGCGACGGCGATCGCGGCCTCATCGGGCGGGTCAGGGGGCTCCCAGCTCAGACGGCGGACCGCGTCGGGGGAGATCAGGTTCTCCGCGGGCGTCCCGTGTTCTGCCGACAGCGCGTTGACCACCTCGCGCGCGGCCGCCAGCCGGGCCGCGGCGTCCGGGTCCCGCTCGCTCCACCGGTGCGCGGGCGGCGGCCCGGTGTTGACCCCGGTTCCGGTGATGTCGGGCAGCCCCGCGTCGGGCAGTTCGCGGGCACGCCGCACCGCCGCCAGCCACGCGGTCGCGTGCCGCCGCGCGTGCCGCGCGCTGAACCCGGGAATCCGGTCCAGTTGCGCCCGGTCGGCCGGCTGGAGCCGGGCGGCCTCGATGATGGCCGCGTCGGTCAGCGCCCGGCGTGGCGACACGTCCGCCTCCTGTGCGATCGCGTCCCGTGCGTCCCACAGTTCCCGGACGACCGCCAGCCCGCGCCGGCTGCGCACCCGGTGGATGCCCGAGGTGCGCCGCCACGGGTCGGGCCGGGGCAGCGGTGCCGGCGCGGCGGCGATCGCGGCGAACTCCTGCCGCGCCCACTCGTCCTTGCCCTGCTCGGCCAGCTGGACGGCCAGCGCGTCCCGCAGGTCGGTCAGCACCTCGACGTCGAGCGCGGCGTACTTGAGCATCTCCGCTGACAGCGGCCGGATCGACCAGTCAGCGGCCGAGTGCTCCTTGGCCAGCCGGAACCCGAGCACCTCCTCCAGCATCGTGCCCAGAGCGACCCTCGGGTAGCCCAGCAGCCGTCCGGCCAGCTCGGTGTCGAACAGGGCCCGCGGGCGGTAGCCGATCTCGGCGAGGCAGGGCAGGTCCTGGGATGCCGCGTGCAGCACGGCCTCCACGCCGGCCAGGGCCGCGTCCAGCTCGCTGAGGTCGGGGCAGCTGACCGGGTCGATCAGCACCGTCCCGGCCTCCGCCCGGCGCAGCTGCACCAGGTAGGCGC
>JAICUO010000481.1 GCA_025935815.1 Streptosporangiaceae bacterium | reverse complement strand
GCGGTAAAATCCAGGCGTGCACCGGCTCTTCACCATCACCCCGCCACCCCGCTCCTGAGCGGGGCGTTTGGCCTTCGGCGTTCGACTTAGCCCGATTTAGCTAGCGCTGGCGCGTGCTGCGCCCCGCTTCCGCGACCTATTCCTTCCTCTTGTCGCAGGAGCGATCAGCCATGCCCAGCCCAGCTCTATCGGCCCATGCCGCCCGCATACCGGCAAAATCTGTTACCGCCTTGTTGTGTCTGTCCCTGTCCGGCGTGCTCTGGGGCGCCGGCGGCCTGGTCGGCGCCCTGCTCGGGAAGGCCTCCGGGGCAACCCCGCTGTCGGTGGCCGCGTTCCGGCTGCTGGCCGGGGGCGGCCTGCTCGTCGCCGTCCACGTCGTGACCCGGCGACGCTGGCCGCGCGGCCGGGCGGCCTGGGCCCGGATCACCATCACCGGCCTGCTGTCGGCCGGATTCCAGGCCGCGTACTTCTGCTCGATCGCGCTCAGCTCGGTCAGCCTGGCCACGCTCATCACGATCGGCGGCGTGCCGGTCATCGTCTCCGCGGCCGGGATGGCCCTGGGCCGCGAGCGGCCGACCCGGGCCAGCCTCACCACGCTGGGTATGGCGCTAGCCGGGCTCGGCCTGCTGGTCGGCATCCCGGGGGGCGGCTTCAGCGGGACCGCGATGGCGGCCAGCGCGGGACTGGCACTGGCGTCGGCGGCGGGCTTCGCGGCCATGACGCTGATCGGAGCCGCTCCGGTGCCCGGGCTCGACGATCAGGTCCTGACCGGGATCGGCTCGGCCCTCGGCGGCCTGGCCCTGCTCCCGCTGGCCGCCGCCATCGGCGGGATCGCGTTCCGGGCCAGCGCCGAGGCGATCTGGCTGGTCGCCGCGCTGGGAATCGGGCCAACGGCGCTGGCGTACACGCTCTACTATCGAGGGCTGCGCTCGGCGTCGCCCACCACGGCGGCGCTGGTGACCCTGCTCGAGCCGCTCACCGCCGCGCTGCTCGGCGCGGTGGTCCTCGGCGACCGGCTCGGCCCGGCGGGCATCGCCGGCGCTGCCCTGCTCGGGGCATCGGTCGTCCGCACGCTGTGGGTGAATCGGTGACCAATGAGATACAAGATGATGGAGTTGCTCATGTGTTCCACGGGTCCTGCGGGGGTATCAGTCACCGTGCGTACGCATTTATGCACGGTACGCCGATATGGGGGAATCGGAGGCGCATGCATGAGTACTCCCGGCAACCAGCCCGGCTCGTATGATGCCGGCCCATCTCAGGAGAACCCGCAGCAGTACGGGCAGCAGCCATACAGCCAGGGCCATGACCAGCCGCGCACGCCCTACCCGGCGTACCCGGGCCCCAGCGGCTACGCGCCTGCCGGCGGCGGCCCGCTCGGTTACCTCAACGGGGCCGGGGCGGGCTTCGGCCAGGCGGTCAAGGACGGCCTGCGCAACCTCGTCACCTGGCGGGGCCGGGCATCCCGGTCCGCGTACTGGTGGTTCGCGCTGTTCAGCGTCATCATCTTCGCGATCGCCAGCATCATCGTCCAGGAATCGCCAGTGGCCGGCACCATCGTGTGGGTGCTCGCCGGCATCCCGGTCTGGCTGGCCGGCCTGGCCCTGCAGATCCGGCGACTGCACGATACGAGCCGGTCCGGCTGGTGGTGGTGGATCGGCATCATCCCGTTCGTGGGCGGGATCGTCTTGCTCGTGTTCATGCTGCTGGCAGGCACTCCCGGCCCCAACCGCTATAACACGGCGCAATAAGCTAATAGCTAAGCATTAACACTGGCTCGTAAGCGGTTAATAACCGCTTAACACCCGTACCTGGACGAGGCACGATTCAACTGTCACACTGTTGACAATTTAGCTCAGCTTGCCTGTCCCCGGAGGGTGTCGCCTATGGCCCTGCCTGGCCGTGCCCAGGTCGTCGTCATCGGCGGCGGGGTCGTGGGCTGCAGCGTCGCCTACCACCTGGCCCAGCGCGGCGTCACCGACGTGGCGGTGATCGAGCAGCGCAAGCTGACGCACGGCTCCACCTGGCACGCCGCCGGGCTGATCGGCCAGCTGCGCGGGACCGCCAGCCTCACCGGGCTCATCCGCGCCAGCGTGGCGACGTACGCGGGGCTGGAGGCGCGAACCGGTTACGCGACGGGCTGGCGGGCGGCCGGCAGCCTGCGGGTCGCGGCCAGCGAGGAACGCTGGACCGAGCTGCGCCGGATGGCCGCCCTCGGGACCAGCTTCGGCCTGGAGGTATCGCTGCTGTCCCCGGGGGACGCCAAGGAGCTCTTTCCCCTGCTCAACGACTCCGGGCTGCACGGCGCGGTCTACCTCCCCTCCGACGGGTACGCCGACCCCAGCCAGCTCACCCAGTCGCTGGCGGCCGGCGCCCGGGCAGCGGGGGTGCGGATCATCCAGGACTGCCGGGTCCAGGGCTTCGCCGGGGGCAATGGCCAGCTGGACAACGGCCGGGGCGGCAGTGCCCGTGAAGACAATGGCCGGATCACCGCGGTGCTCACCGAGCGCGGGCCGGTCGAGTGCGAGACGGTCGTCAACGCGACGGGCATGTGGGGCGCCGCGACGGCGAGGATGGCGGGCGCGGGCATCGCGGTGACCGCGGTCGAGCACCAGTACGTGGTGACCGAGCGGCGGCCGGACATCTCCCCGGACCTGCCGACGCTGCGCGACCCCGACGCGCGGGTGTACCTCAAGCCGGAGGGCGGGGCGCTGGTGGTAGGCGGCTGGGAGCAGGGCACCCGCGCCCCCTGGAAGGAGATCCCGGCCGACTTCGGGCCTGAGCTGTTCCCGCCCGACCATGAGCGATTCGCGCCGCTGGCCGAGGCGACGGCGAACCGGATCCCGGCGTTCGGTGAGCTCGGCATCCAGTCATGGATCAACGGCCCGATCCCGTTCACCCCGGACGGGGAGCCGCTCATCGGGCGGGCGGATGAGGCGGCCAACCTGTTTCACTGCTGCGGCTTCTCGGCCGGGATCGCGGGCGCGGGCGGGGCCGGCGCGGCGGTGGCCAACTGGGTCGCCGACGGAGACCCGGGCCTGGACCTGGCCGGCCTGGACCCGCGGCGGTTCGGGCCGCGCTACCGCGCCCCGGACCTGCTGGCCAAGTCGGCCGTCGACGCCTACGGCAGCTATTACAGCCTGTCTGACCCGGAGGGCAGGCGGTGAGTGGCCCCGGGCTGGACGCCGTGCTGGACAAGGTGGCGGTGCTGGCCGGGCCGCGCGACGTCCGCGAGCTGCCCGGCGGGCTGACCAACCGGAACTACAAGGTCGAGTGCGCTTCCGGTCACTACGTGGTGCGCGTGTCCGCGCCGGGGGCGGACCTGCTGTCGATCAACCGCGACCACGAGCACCAGAACTCCCTGTGCGCCGCGGCGGCGGGGGTGGGCGCGCCCGTGATCGACTACCTGCCCGAGCATCACGTGCTGGTGGTCGGCTACATCGACGGCGTGACGTTCGGCGACGCGCAGGTGCGGGCCAACATCCAGCGGGTCGCCGATTCCTGCCGCCGGCTGCACCGCGGGCCGCGCTTCGTCAACGACTTCGACATGTTCGTCATCCAGCGCGGCTACCTGGACCTGTGCGTGGCGCGCGGCTTCCGGTTGCCGGCCGGGTACGCCGATTTCATGCCCCAGGTGGCCGCCGTCCGGGCGGCGCTGGCGGTGCGGGACGAGGGCACCGTCCCGTGCAACAACGACCTGCTGGCGGCCAACTTCATCGACGACGGCGCGCAGGTCTGGCTGATCGACTACGAGTACGCGGGCAACAACGACCCGTGCTTCGAGCTCGGCAACATCTGGAGCGAGTGCCACCTGACGATGGACGAGCTCGCCGAGCTGGTCACCTGCTACTACGGGCGGCCGCTGCGCAACAAGCTGGCCCGCGCGCAACTGCTCGGCCTGATGTCCCGCTACGGCTGGACGCTGTGGGCATCGATCCAGGACTCCGCCTCCGACATCGACTTCGACTTCTGGGGCTGGGGGATGGAGAAGTACGACGCCGCCGTGGCGATGTTCACCGACCGCCCCGCCTTCACCAGGCTGCTCGAGGAGGCGCAGTGCCTCGACTGACACTGTGCCTCGACTGATTCACCCCTACTAGAGGAACCGAAGTATGAACCTAGATACATCGCACGACACCGACGTCGCCGACCTCGCGGCGCACGGCTATAGGCAGCGCCTGCACCGCGGGCTGGGCAGCTTCTCCTCCTTCGCGGCCGGCTTCAGCTACATCTCCATCTTGACCGGCATGTTCCAGTTGTTCGGGTTCGGCTACGGCTTCGGCGGGCCCCTCATGTTCTGGACCTGGATCCTGGTGCTGGCCGGCCAGTTCGCCGTCGCGCTGGTGTTCGCCGAGCTGAGCGCGCGGTACCCGATCGCCGGGTCGGTATACCAGTGGTCGAAGAAGGTCGCCTCCAAGCCGGTCTCGTGGATGGCCGGGTGGACCATGATGGTCGGCTCGATCGTCACCGTCGCCGCCGTCGCCATCGCCTGGCAGATCGTGCTGCCGCCGGTCTGGTCCGGGTTCCAGGTCTTCTCCAGCAACGCGCAGAACGCCGTCTTCTGGGGCTGCATCCTGATCGTCATCGTGACCGTGATCAACATCCTCGGCGTCGGCTGGATGTCAAAGATCAACAATGTCGGGGTGGCCGCCGAGCTCATTGGCGTCGCCGTGATCATCATCTTGCTGTTCACGCACAACAAGCGGTCCCCGGGCGTGGTGCTGACCACGCAGGGTATCGGCGCCAGCGCCCCGGGCTTCCACACGCTCGGCTGGCTGGCCCCGTTCCTGCTCGCCGCGGTGATGGCGGCGTACGTGATGTTCGGCTTCGACACCGCCGGGTCACTGTCGGAGGAGACCAGGAACCCGCGGCGGACCACGCCGATGGCCATCTTGCGCGCGCTCGGCGCGGCCGGCGTCGCGGGCCTGATCCTGCTGCTCGCCGCGCTGATGGCGGCGGGCTCGCTCAAGCCCGACGACCTGGCGGCCGGCGGCCTGCCGTACGTGCTGCAGTCCGCGCTCGGCGACACGCTCGGCAAGATCCTGCTGGTGGATGTGGCGATCGCGATCTTCGTGTGCTGCCTGGCGATCCAGACCGCCGCGATCCGGCTCGCGTTCTCGATGGCCCGCGATCACGCGCTGCCGTTCGGGGAGAGCCTGGCGCGGGTCTCCGAGCAGCGCAAGGCGCCGGCCGCGCCCGCGATCATCTCCGGCCTGATCGCCATCGCGATCCTGGTCGTCGACATCGGCAACGCGCAGATCTTCCTCACGGTGACCAGCGTGGCGATCGTGATCGTGTACCTGGCCTACCTGATGGTCACCATCCCGGTGCTCGGCAATCGGCTGCGCGGCTGGCCGAAGTCGGCCGACACCGCTTCCGGGCTGACCGGGATCTTCACCATGCCGCGCTGGGCCGGAATCGCGGTCAACGTGTTCGCGGCGGCGTACGGCCTGCTCATGGGGGCCAACCTGATCTGGCCGCGCGCGGCGGTCTACGGCCCGGGCATGTACGAGTGGGGCGCGGTGATCACCGTCGCCGTCGTCACCGCCATCGGGCTGGCGTACTACTTCACCGCCCAGCACAAGAAGGAGGCGTCCATCGCCGCGGGGCACGCCGCCGCCGAGGCGCCCGCGCTGGCCAGCACCACCGACTAGCCGCCGGCCAGCCGCCGGCCAGCTTGGGAGTTCCGCCGAAGATGACCCCTGTCCCCGTTCCGTCTCGCGCCCGCGTCGTCGTGATCGGGGGCGGGGTCGTCGGCACCAGCGTCGCCTATCACCTGGCCAAGCTCGGGTGGACCGACCTGGTCCTGCTGGAGCAGGGCCGCCTGTCCAGCGGCACCACCTGGCACGCGGCCGGGCTGGTCGGCCAGCTGCGCTCCACGCAAAGCGGCACCCGGCTCGTGCAGTACTCCGCCGCGCTGTATGAGGGGCTAGAGGCCGAGACCGGCCTGTCAGCCGGCTTCAAGCGGTGCGGCGGCGTGACGGTCGCCCGCACGCCGGACCGGCTGGTGCAACTGGACCGACCCGCGGCCACCGCGGTCGCGTTCGGGCTGGAATGCGAGCTGATCAGCCCGAGCCGGGCAGCCGAGCTGTACCCGGTGTTGCGCACCGATGACCTGCTGGGCGCGCTGTGGCTGCCCGGCGACGGGACCGCCACGCCGTCCGACGTCACGCAGTCGCTGGCGCGCGGCGCGCGGATGC
>JAICUO010000235.1 GCA_025935815.1 Streptosporangiaceae bacterium | reverse complement strand
GTTGGCCGCGGCGATCAGGTTGCGCAGCTCCATCGCCAGCCACGCCTGCGCGTCCGCCGAGCTGCCCAGCGGCGGCATCGCGGCCGGCTTGACCGCCCCCCCGGCCGGCGGGCCCGCGCTGGGCAGCCCGCGCTCGAAGACCCGGTCGGCGGCCTGCGCCGCGTACAGGTAGTAGTTCAAGAGCCGGCTGGTGGCCTGCTTGGCCCCCGGGTCGGCTACCTCCCGCGCGAACAGCCGGGCCAGGTCGTGGAGCTCATACCGCCCCGGTGACCGCTGGAGCAGCAGGTGCTGGTCCAGCAGCAACTCCAGCCGGTCCCGCGTCTGCTCCAGGCGCGCCGCGCACAAGCTGGCCGCCGCGCACGCGTCGAAGTCGGTGCCGGGCACCCGCCCGAGCCGGATGAACAGCTCCTTCTCGGCCGGAGCCAGATAGCGCAGCGAGGCCTGGAAGGCGGCCCGCACGCCGCGGTCCCTGTCTTGCAGGTGCGACAGCCGCCGGTGCTCCTCGCGCAACTCGGCGATCATGTCTGACAGCCCGAGCGCGGGGCGGCGGCTGAGCCGCGCCGCCGCGATCTGGACCGCCAGCGGCAGGTAGCCGCAGAGCCGGACGATCTCGGCCAGCTCCGGGTCGGCCGGCAGCGCCGCGTCTTCCGGGCCCGCCTGGTCCGGCCCGGCGACCTTGCGGAACAGCGCGATGGCCTCCGCCTCCGGTGGCGTCTCCAGCCGCAGGACCGTCACGCCGTCGAGGCTGCGCAGCGTCTCCCGGCTGGTGACGAGGACCAGGCATGCGGCGGTGCCGGGCAGCAGCGGGCGTACCTGCGCCGCGTCCTTGGCGTTGTCCAAGATCAGCAGCGCCCGCTTGCCCGCGAGCGTGGACCGGTACAGCGCCTCGCGCGGAACCTGCTTGGCCGGGATGACCTCGTGCGGCACGCCCAGCTGGCGCAACAGCGACCGCAGCGCCTCGTTAGCGGTCAGCGGGGGCACGCCAGGGGTGTAACCGTGCAGGTCCAGGAACAAGTGCCCGTCGGGGAACAGGTCGGGGAACTCGCCGGTGACCCGGTGCGCGGCATGCACCGCCAGCGCTGTCTTGCCGACGCCGCCCATGCCCTCGATGGCGAAGACACTGGTCCGGCGCGTCTCGCCGATGGCCTGGGCACCGTCGGCGAGCTTGCGCAGCTCCGGCGAGCGGCCGGTGAACGACCCGGTGTCGTAGGGAAGGGTGCGCGCCGGCCCGGCGTCAGCGAAGGCGGCCAGCTCCGGTCCGGACCCCAGCGCCCCGGCGGGCGCCGTCCGGGCGCGTGCCTCCCGCTGGGCCAGCGGTGCCCGCGCCGCCGTCTCGAAGTCGGCCCGCGCGGACCCGTCCAGGTCGAGCGCGTCCGCCAGCAGTGCGAGCGTCCGCGGGCGCGGCAGCCGTATCCCGTGTTCCAGGTCCCTGATCGTGGGCCACGCCACACCATTCACGCCAGTCAGCCTGGCCAGTGCTTGCCGCGATAGTCCCTTTGATTCCCGCAGCCTCTTCAGTTCCCCCCCGAACGCCGCTACCGACGGATCGGTCACCGTTCGAAAGCTCCTCTCCGGCGAAACCGTACCTAATGCGTACCACTAATCACTGGCTAGCGGTGGCGCCAGGCATCCATGATTCAAGTGATAGGCGAGAGCGTACGCACACGGCTCGCGCGGAGAGGACATCGCGCGCGTACTCCCAAAAACGATACCTCATTCGTAATCGGCAGGCCTGGGAGAACGCCGCGCGAAGGCTTCCTGGGTGGCGGGGAGGGGACGCCACCCAGGATCTCGACTCCGCTTCGCCTCGCGGTTCCCCCGTAGGCTGCTGGTCATGACGATCGTTCCGGATACCAAGGACTGGACGTGGGTGCTCGGGCGCCCGTGCCCGGAGTGCGGCTTTGACACCAGCGCGTTCGGACTGGCCGAACTGCCCGCGATGATCCGCGCCAACGCCGCTGCCTGGCAGGACGTGCTGGGCGCGGCCAACGTGGCCGGCCGCCCCGCGCCTGGCACGTGGTCGCCGCTGGAGTACGGCTGCCACGTCCGCGACGTCCTGCGGCTCTACGATTACCGGCTCACCCTCATGCTCACCGAGGACGACCCGCTGTACCCGAACTGGGACCAGGACGAGACCGCCATCGCCGACCGCTACGGCGAGCAGGACCCGGCCGGCGTCGCCGCCGGGCTAGCCGAGGCCGCCGAGACCATCGCCAGCCGGTTCGCCGCCGTCACCAGCGACCAGTGGCCCCGCAAGGGCCGCCGCAGCGACGGCGCCCAGTTCACCATCGAGACCTTCGCCAGGTACTTCATCCACGACCCGGTCCACCACCTCTACGACGTCACCGGTCAACGGCACTCTCCTTCCTAACGAGCCCCGGCTCGGCTCGAATGTCAGTGCCAGTCGCCATATTGGACTTCATGAAAGGAGGGGGCACCATGAGTGTCATGACAGTCGGCGACGCGTGGCCAGCCACCGGGCCCATCACGGTCGCCGAGCTGGACCGGATGCCCGATGATGGCCGCCGGTACGAGCTACTGGACGGGGTGCTGGTGGTGAGCTCGCGCCCGACATCGTCGTCGTGCGCACGGATGAGGTGGGCGGGGCGAAGTTCACCGGCCCGCCACTGCTCGTCGTGGAGGTCCGCTCGCCGAGCACCGCGCTCATCGACTTGAACCGGAAGAAGTCGGCATACGAGAAATTCGGCGTGCCGTCCTACTGGATCGTGGACCCCGACCCCGGGCGGCCGGAGCTGACGGTCTTCGAGCTGGGCCATGGCCGCCACGCCCTCGCGGCGCAGACGACGCAGGCCGTCAGCCTGAGCCGCCCGTTCAGCGTGACGGTCAATCCGGCCGACCTGACCAGGGGGCTGCGCGGGTAACCGGTGATTGGCGGGCGTCAGTTATTGGTCCACCAGGTGTCCAGCGTCTTGAAGGTCGTGGCGTGGCTGGCCTGCGCTACCAGGAACGCGTCATCCTTCGGGAACGACCAGATGTAGACCGGCTGGGCGGCGTCGCCCTTGCCGAGCGTGCCGCATTCCAGTACCTGGCTCTTGGAGTAGCTGGGCTGGCTGTCGGGCTTCCACTCCGTGACGCCCTGCGGGTTGGAGCCGGTCGGCGGGCAGTTCGTCCCCGCGGTGGCGGCGTCGAACCCTAGCCACTTGTTGTAGTTCGCGAAGGTGGTCTGGTAGTCAGCGGCCGAGTCGGACTGGAACCCGAACACCGTGCCCTTGGGCAGGTTCGGGTCGGCGCACCGGATCGCGGTGACCAGGCCCGGCGCCGAGAACGGGAGCGGCTTCGGCGCCTGCTCGCACTGGGTCGCAGTGTTGTTGATGCCGCTGGGCAGCAACTGGTCAACCGGGGTCACGCCGGGCGCGAGCGACGACGTGGGGCTGGTGGCCGGAGCGGTGGAGGAGGCTGGCGCTGAGGACGCTGGCCCGGGCGGCACCGTCAGGCCCACGCTCTGCGTCGGTGCCACCGCCGTCCCGGAGGACCCCACCGGGGTCGGCTTCGGGGACGGCGACGATGCCGCGACGGCGGCGATGACCGCGATGGCGACGATCGCCACGCCGCCGCCGATGCCGCCGATGAGCAGCCCGCGCCGGGACCGGCGGCCGCCGGGCGGCCCGCCCAGCTGGCCGGGGCCGGGCCACTGCGGCGACGGGGGGACCGGCGCGGACGATCCCTGGTAGCCCGGCTGGTACCCGCCTGGCGGCTGGTAGCCCGGCTGCGCCGCCCCGGGCTGGGCCTGATAACCCCCTTGGGCCTGGTATCCCCCAGCCGGCTGGTAGCCAGCCTGCTGATTCCCGGGCTGGGCCGGATAGCCGGGCTGTCCCTGATACCCCGGCTGCGGCTGGTACGCGGGCGGCTGCTGGTAGCCGGGCTGCGGCTGGTACGCGGGCGGGGACGCCTGGGGCGGCCGTGCTACCGCAGGCTGTGCCACTGGCGGCTGTGCGCCCGGAGCCTGCCCACCCGGGAACGGCGCCCCCTGCGGGGACAGGCCGCTCCGGTCTATCGTCGCGGTTTGCTGGTAGGCGGCCATGTTGGCCTGCGCGGGTGCGGGCGCGGCGCCGGGTACCGAGTACCCCAGGGCGCGGGCGTACTCGGTCGTGACCCACGTGGCGCCCGCGATGTCGATGAACCTGTGCGACGACAACGCCACCGCGACCATCGTGATCGCGGTGCCAACGTCAAGCCGCTGCTGCTCCACGTGCTTGGTTAGTTCCCGCGCGACGCCAGCCTCGGCGGCGGTGAGGACCAGGTTCCGCTCGCCAGAGGATTCGGCTAGCAAGCCGCCCAGGACCCCGGGGTTGCTGAGCGCTCCCGGCCCGTAGCTGGAAACGGCGCTGCGAAGTGCCTGCTGGGCCTTGCCCTGGGCGTCGAAGGTATCCCCGCTCATGCCAACTGCCTCCCATACCCCCCACGGCGCCGCCGTGCGGTAATCCCCCGAGCATCAACGCAACGGATTTCCTATTTCCGACTTATCCGAACACTCGGAAACAAAATCAGCGCATCGTGCCCCCGTCGCGCGATACGAAAGTGCCTCGTTTCTTTGGGGCGATATTAACTTCCCGCTATATACACGGCAAAGGGTAACTTCCGGTTCAGCGCCAGGGCTGACATCTGGCGCCTCGCGGCCTGGCGGAAGATCCCGAATCCAGCTCTTCCGGCTGACCTAGTCGGCGTCGGTGTCGTAGGCGTAGATCCAGGCGCTGGCTACCAGGTGGTCGGCGTCGGCGAAGGACTGGTCGCGGGCTTCCTGCTCGGGGCCGTCTGGCAGGTGGTTGCTGTGCCCCCGGCCCCGGCTCACTTCCTGCATCCTGGTCGTCCGGGGCCTGCGCGCCGCCTCGTAGCGCTCCAGTGCCCGCGCCGGGTCGGCGAGGTCGGCGGCCAGGCACCGGGCCAGTACCGCGGCGTCCTCGATCGCCTGCGCCGCCCCCTGCCCGAAGAACGGCATCATCGGGTGCGCGGCATCGCCGAGCAGGGTGACCCGGCCATGGCTCCACCGTGGCAGCGGCGCGCGGTCCAGCAGCGCCCAGCGGCCCGGGGCCCCGGCCGCCTGGATCAAGCCGATCAGCCGGGGGTCCCAGCCGTCGAATTCGGCGCGGAACTCTTCGGGGGTCGCGGTCGCCGACCACGACTCGACGCGAAAATCCCCGGCCGGGGCGATGGCGACCAGGTTCACCAGCGTCCCGCCGCAGACGGGGTAGTGCACCAGGTGGTGCCCCGGGCCGATCCACAGGGTCTGGGCGTTGCGCCGGGCCAGCGCCGGGGCCTGCTCCACGGGCACCAGGCCGCGGAACGCGCACAGGCCCGAGAACTCCGGCGGCGCGGCCTCGCCGACCGCCGCGCGGACGATCGAGTGGATGCCGTCGGCCGCGATCACGACGTCGGGACTTACCGAGCTGCCGTCGGAAAAGACCAGCCGGAGCGGATCGTTGGGTGCGATGGAGACTTCGACGCACTTGCGTCCGAGCTCGATGCTGGTCGCCGGGACCGCCAGCCGCAGGACCTCCAGGAGGTCCGCGCGGTGGGCGGTGTGGGTGTGCTCGCCGTACAGGTGCCCGCTGCGGCCCGCGAGGTCTTCTGACGACAACACCGTGCCGTCTTGCCAGCGGCGGAACTCCCAGCCAATATCGAGCCGTACCGCCCGCGTCGCCAGGTCACTCATGACGCCGAGCTTGCGCAGGGCGCGGATCGCGTTCGGGGCCAGGACGAGTCCCGCGCCGACCTCCCGCAGTTGCCTGGCCTGCTCGTACACCGTGCACGAGATCCCGGCCGTGTGCAAGAACGCGGCGGCGGCCAGCCCGCCGATCCCGCCGCCGAGGACCGCGATCCGCGGGACGGAGCACGCGGCGCTTACGGAGTACGCGGTCATCCCCACCAAAAGGACGTGGCGATGATGGCGTACAAGGTGATCATCGCGGCCCCTTCCAGCCAGTTCGAGTCGCCGTCGAAAACTACCACCACGGCCACGATGACGGCCAGCAGCAGCGAGACGAGCAGCAGCGGCGGCAGGACGAGGGTGAAGCTGGCCCCGACCAGCGGGGCCAGCAGGACGAGGGCGGGCGCGACCATCATCGCGATCTGCACCGGGCTTTGCAGGATCACCGACAGGGCGTGGTCAGGCTGGTTACGGTAGGCGAGCTGCACGCCCACCACGTTCTCCACCGCGTTGCCGGCGATGGCCACGATGACCAGGCCGGCGAAGGCCTGCGAGATGTGCAGGGCGCTCATCGCCGGGGTCAGCCCGGCGACGAACCAGTCGGAGACGAACGCGGCGGCGACGCCCGTCACCGCGAGCATGGTCAGCGCCAGCCACAGCGGCCAGCCACCGCCCGCGCCGTGCCCGCCCTCCGGCGCCGAGCCGGCCGCGTGGGCGGTCTCGGCCGCCGTCTTCTTGATGGAGGCGGGCAACGACCCGATGAACAGCAAGAGCAGCAGGACGGACACGGCGATGGACAGCGCGCGCTCGTGCCCGGCCGCCGGGGTGTGCAGCAGAGCGGTGAGCGCCGGGACCACCAGCGCGGCCACCGACAGCAGCATCATCAGCGATATCCGCCGGGCGGCGGCCTGCTCGAAGTGCTGGACGCCGTGCTTGGCCCCGCCGGCTATGAACGCCAGCCCGAGTACGAGCAAGACGTTGGCCAGTATCGACCCGACGATGGTGGCCGTGGCGACCTCGTACAGCTTGCTCTTCAGTGCGAACAGCACCACGAACAGCTCCGGCAGGTTGCCCAGGGCGCTTTGCACCACGCCGGTGGCCCCGGCCCCGAGCCGCTCGCCCATGGCCTCCACGCTGCGCCCGACCAGGCTCGCCAGCAACGCCAGGGCGACGCCGGCCAGCACGAACGGGGCGATGGTCCCGCCGATGTGCCCGTAATACGTGACCGCCGCGGCGACCACCGCGACCACTGTCAGCCCGATAATGCGCAGTTCAGATCCAGTAAAGAGCATGCGCCCGATCATGGCGCACGCGAGCCGTTGCCCGGCGTCGTTCCCGGCAACGATAGGGAAACAGCTGCCCTGGCGGGCGCGGGACCGCGGCCGTTGGCCGCCGGGAGACTTTGGCCCTAGCGGGCCGGGACCATCGCCGCTACCCGTGCGGCGAGCACCGGAGCAGGCTTGACGCAGAGCGCCCGGGAGGGGGAAGGATCGCCATGGCAACCATGTCAGCCAAGCGCACGCTAGCGATCGGCGCGGGTTTCGCGACGGCGCTCGTCCCGGTCGCCTACCTCGCCTTCCTGCGGCACGGGTGCCTCACCTGGGGCGCCCGCCCGGATGAGGCCGCCCGGACGCTACCGGGCGACGAGCTGCTGCCCGGCGCTGGCCTGGTGACCACGCGCGCCATCACGATCGACGCGCCGCCGGAGGCGATCTGGCCGTGGCTGGCGCAGATGGGCAGCGGCCGCGGCGGCGCTTACACCTACGACTGGATCGAGAACCTGTTCGGCCTGGACATGCACAGCGCCGACACGATCCTCCCGCAATACGAGGACATCCAGGTGGGCGATGAGCTCCCCCTGGGCCCCGGCCGGGCCGTCATGCGGGTAGAAGTGCTGGACCCGCCCCGGGCCTTCGCGATCCGCATCGCCGACCAGAACTGGACGTGGATCTTCGCGCTGGTGCCGGAAGGCGGCTCGACCAGGCTCATCAGCCGCAACCGGATCGCCACGACCGCGATGGCGCCCGCCAGCCGCCTGTTGTACACGCTGCTCATGGAACCGGGCAGCCTGGTGATGGAGCGCAAGATGCTGCTTGGCATCAAGCAGCGCGCCGAGCGGCTGGGCCTGCCCCAGCCCGGGCAGTCCTTGACTGCCCCCGCGGGTGCGCGGTGACATTACTGGGTGAGCGCCGACCCCACGATCGCCGCCGCGCTCGAGCGGCGGGCCGCCCTCTTCCCCGCTGACCCCGCCATCGTCCACGGGAGCACGGTCCTGCGCTGGGGTGAGCTCGACGACCAGGCGGCCCGGTTCGCGGCATTCCTTTCCGCGCGCGGAATAGGGGCCGGCGCTCGGGTCGCCATCGGCATGCACAATCATCCGGCCTACCTGATGGCCGTCTTCGCCGCGCTGAAGGCTCACGCGGTTCCCGTCAATGTGAATTACAGGTACAAGGCCACGGAACTGCGGCACGTCCTGGCTGACTCCGGTGCGGCCGCGCTGGTGCACGACTCGGCGCTGAGCCCCGCGCTAGCCGAGGTCCGGGCACAGTTGCCCGGGCCGCTCCTCAACGTCTGCACCGACGCCCGCACCGAGGCGGACGGGGAGTCGGTACCGGTCTCGGCGGCCATTTCCGGGCCGCCGCTGGAGCGCGGCGAGCCGGAGCGAGACGCGCAGTGGCTGCTCTACACCGGCGGCACCACCGGCTTGCCGAAGCCCGTCATGACCGCGCAGCACGCCATCTTGGCCAACATCACCCGGCTGGGCGGATCCCTGCTCGGCGAGGAACTGCCCGCGCGGGCCGCCGACCTGGACCGGGTGCTCCGCACGCGGCACGCGCGGCGCCCGGTCGTCCTCATCGCGCCGCCGCTGATGCACGCCACCGGGATCTACGGCGCGCTGGGCGCCCTGGCCGCGGGCGGGACGGTCGTCCTGCTCAGCGGGCGGCAATACGACCCCGCCGAGCTCGCCGCCCAGGTCCCGCGGCACCGGGTCACCGACGTGTTCATCGTCGGGGACGCGTTCGCGGTCCCCCTGGCCGACGAGCTTGACTCCGCGGCGGCGGCCGGCGAGGGCCACGACCTGTCCAGCCTCCGGCGGATCCTGAGCGTCGGGACCAACTGGAGCGCTTCGGTCAAGCAGCGCCTGCTGGCTCACGCCGACGTGACGCTCCGCGACATGATCGCCGCCACCGAGGGCGGGCCCTTCGCGCTCGCCGAGACGGACCGGTCCACCCCGGCCCGGCTGCTAACGGCCTTCCGGCTCACGCCCGGGGCCCGGCTGATCGCCCCCGACGGCTGCGACGTGGCGCCCGGCTCCGACACCGTCGGGATGCTCGCCGCCCCGGCGGAAAAGGGCACCCGCTACGCCGGCGATCCCGACACGACGAGCGCCGCGTTCCGGTGGATTGACGGCCTCAGGTACGCCATGCCCGGCGACCTGGCCAGGATGAATCCGGATGGCACCCTGCGCCTGCTCGGCCGGGGCAGCAGCGTGATCAACACCGGGGGCGAGAAGGTCTTCGCCGCGGAGGTCGAACAGGTCCTGCTCGGCCACCCGGCGGTCACCGACGCCGTGGTGGTCGGCATACCGCACCCGCGCTGGGGGAGCATGGTCGCCGCGGTCGTGTCCGCCCGGCCGGGCCAGGAGCCCGAGCCCGCTGCCCTCAGCGCTCACGTCGCCGCGGAACTGGCCGACTACAAGAAGCCCCGCCACATCCTGGTGGTCCCGAAGGTCATGCGAACCGTTTCCGGCAAGCCCGACCTGGCGTGGGCGCGTGCGGTGCTCTCCCGGCCAGCCTGAGCCTGCCGGGCCCAGTGGCTAAGAAAGCGATGCCGCGCGGCCGGCTACAGGTTACCGAGGGCCTCGTGGGAGTAGCCGGCGACGTCCTTGTAGCGATCGGAGATGGCGCGCAGCTCGCTGGGGTCGATGACGTCTTCGATACGGGTGAAGGGCCGGTCGCCGGTTCGCTGCCACACTTCGCGCAAGATGGCGTCGGGCGGGGTGGCCCGGTTGGCGCGCACCACCCTGGCGGTGGCGGGCAGGCGCTCGGCCTCGTAGGCGCGCAGGGCGGCGGCGGGATCGGCGATGGCGGCGAGGGCATGGCGCAGGGCGCGGGCGTCGAGGATGGCCTGGCCGGCGCCGTTGGAGCCACGAGGGACCATGGGGTGGGCGGCGTCGCCGAGCAGGGTGAGGCGGCCGTGGGTCCAGTGGCTGAGCGGGTCCTGGTCGGTCATCGGGTACTCGAGGATTTCGGCTGACGAGGTGATCAGGGCGGGCACGTCGAGCCAGTCGAAGTGCCAGTCCGCGAACGCGCCGATGAAGTCGGCGAGCTGACCCTGGCGGTCCCAGTCCCGGTCGGCGTGCCGGGGCGTCTCGATCTCGGCGACCCAGTTGATGAGCTGGTTCCCGCTGCCGTCGATGTCGTCGCGGATGGGGTAGATGACCATCTTGCCGGTGGCCAGCCATCCGGCCCGCGTCATGGTCGCGCCGGTCAGGAACGGGGCGTGCACGGCGGTGCCGCGCCACATGTTGACCCCCGAGTACCGCGGCGGCCCCTCGCCGGGGTGCAGTTGCCTGCGCAGCCGGGAGTGGATGCCGTCGCAGCCGATGACGATGTCGGCGCGGGCCGGGGGCAGCGGCCGGTCCGCCGACGTGGAGCGGAAGGCCAGCGTCGCGCCGTCCTCGTCCTGGGTCACCCCGGTGCAGGCGTGGTCGAGGTTCAGGCGGGCCGGGCCGAGTCGGCCGGTGACCGCCGACACCAGGACCGCGTGCAGGTCGCCGCGGTGGACCGAGAACTGCGGGTGCTCATAGCCGGCCAGCCGCCCGGCCGGCTCGCGGTAGATGAGCTGCCCGAACCGGTTGAAGAAGGCCGACTCGCGGGTGGTGATCGCGACGGCGGCCAGCGGCTCCTCCAGGCCCAGCCGGGCCAGGATCTTCGTCGCGTGCGGCAGCACGTTAATGCCGACCCCGACCGGCCGCAGCCGCGGGGCGGCCTCGTAGAGCTCGCAGTCGAGGCCGGCGTCGTGCAGTTCCAGGGCGAGCGTCAGCCCGCCGATGCCCGCCCCGACGATCGCGACCTTCACCGCAAGGTCCACTCCGGCTTGATGACCGTCTCCCGCAGGCGGAAGCGCGGCAGCTTGTCCATGAGGTCGGTGCCGGTGTTGCCCGAGCCTACGATCGCGGCGGTCCCCTTGGTCACTGGTGCCATCCTCAGTTGGTCATGCCTCGCCCAGCCTCAGGCGAAGGAAGCGGTCACCGTGCCGAGCCCGGCGAACTCGGCGCGGAAGGTGTCGCCGGGGCGCGCGTCGATCGCCCGCGTGCACGATCCAGGCAGGATGACGTGCCCGGCCTCGAGCTTGACCCCGAAGGAGG
>JAICUO010000075.1 GCA_025935815.1 Streptosporangiaceae bacterium | reverse complement strand
GCTGACGTTCGCGGCGGTCGCGGCCGGGATGGCCCTGGCGGTGGGCGGCGGCTTCACGCTGCTGGCCGGGCTCGGAACGCCGGGGCACCCCGGCGCGGGCGCGTCACCCGGAACCCGCGCCCCCGGCTCAGGCCGACCTGGACCGGCCGCACCGGGTGCCACGCCAGGCTCGGGGGCACCATTGCCAGCCGCACCGGGCGCCGCGTCGGCCAGGGCCATGCCTCACCGCCCGCCGGCCCCGCCGGCCCGGCGGCCGGCGCCCCCGCGCCCGCCGCGCGGGCCCGCTCCCTGGCACGAGGTGACCGGCGTCGGCTGCGCCCACGGCCACGGTGACGGCGTCGTGCTGCACAGCGCTCCCGCTGGCCCCGGGTGGCGGGCCGCCGGGGGCGGGTGGACCGGCGACGGGTGCAACGGCAGCGCGGCCTGGACCATGGACTCCAGCGGCCACCCGGATCCCTCCATGGTGACCTGGACGTTCACTCCTTCCGGAGTGTCGTGGTGCACCGTCGCGGTTTTCATCCCGACGCAGAACGCCCTCGGCGTGAGCCAGTACTCGGTATTCACCGGCCCGCCCGCCCCTGGGCAGGCCGTCGCGGCCGTCCAGGTCACCCAGGCAGGCGAGGCCGGCCAGTGGCTCACCCTCGGCACCTTCCGGGTGGCAGCGCCCCGGCTGGAGGTCACTGCGACCCCAGTCCCCGGCCCGTCCGGGCCCGGCCACCACGGGGCGATCGCCGCCTCCGCCGCCAGCGCCCGCTGCTCTTGACCGCGCTCCCCCGGGTGATGCTCAGCCGCTGGTGCCCTTGTAGTTGAGGACCTGCGTCAGCGTGCGGACGATGCGAACGTCGGCGCGGCGGCGCTTTTCAGGGACGTCGCGGCAGCTCGCGGGCGCCGCTGGCCCGCCAGTCGGCCGTTCGCACCAGCATCTCCAGGTAGGCCAGCCGGAACGGGCCATACCGCTCCAGCAGCCCCGCGACCGTCTCCGCCCATGCTGGCGGGGACTGCGCCGCCGGGGAGCGCGCCGCCGGGGACCGCGCGCCGCCGTCCTCCTCGCCGAACTGCGCGAGGTCCACGGTCAGCGTGGCCGCGGGCTGGCCCAGTATCGCGGGCACGCCGCAGGCGGCTCCCTGCTCCAGGCCGAGGATCGCCTGGGCGCCGGCCTCCCCCGGCGGCACGGGCGCCCAGTCGCTGACGCGGGTCCGGAGCTGGCCGTGGTGCGCGAGGATGAGGTACCGGCACAGGTCAGGGTCGGGCGCGGCCGCCAGCAGGGGCCCCAGCGGGCCATCGACCAGCAGGAGCGAGGCCAGCTCATGCCGGAACGGGCCGCCGTGCGCGAACTCCAGGCGGCCCTGCGCCCCGGTTCCCGACTTGGCCCACGGGCGGCCGGACTGCACGGCGGCCTGGTCCGCGTCCGGGGCCAGCGCGCACAGGGCGTCCTGCCAGGTCGGGTGGGCCTTCCCCACGTCATGCAGGTAGCCGGCGACGATGGCGGACTCCCGGGCGGCGTCCGGCACCCGCGGGCCGAGGGCCGAAGCCAGCGCCGCCGCCTGATCCCGCACCTGCCGGCTGTGCTCATCCAGCGTCTGCCATGGCCGCACGGGCGTTTCCGCGGGAACGCCGCTCTCGGCCGCCAGCGCCGCTTCCTCGGCAGGCGTGCGCAGCGCCGGGGCACCCTCGTCGTCGCTCGCGCGGACCAGCAAGACCTCGAACGGCCGCACGTCCGCGGCCGCCAAGACGCGCGCCCAGGTGCCGTCCTCCGCGCGACGCCACGCCGCCTGCCCGGCCGCCAGCTCCGCGACGGCGCTCAGCGGCACCGGAACCCGGTACTCGGCGCCCGGAGCGCGCACCTCCGGGTCCGGCGCGCCGTCCTCGCCCGGCGTCCACGTCGCCCGGGCGACCCCGGCGTGCAGTTCCCGGCCGGCCTCCGCCGCCAGCGGCACGATATCGAGCCAGGCGGCCGCCGCCGCGGGCGCGGTGTCGAACAGGCGCGGCAGGTCAACGGCGACAACCTCACCGCCCGGCCCAACGAAGCCGCCGGCGCTGTTCATTTCCAGGCTGGGGGCGCGCGATGACATCAGCGTGAGCCGCCACGGCTCGGCCGTGCCGTGCTCCCGCGTCAGCGCGGAGATCCGCGCCAGCGTCGCGACCGCCCGCGGGCAGGCCTCCGCCTCGGGGAAGACCCAGTGCGCGCCGTTGGTCACCAGCGCGAAGTCAACCGGCCACATCGCCGGCCCCACCCCGAACGCCCGGTTCAGCGCCTTGCTCACCAGCACCTCGGACGTGCCGATGACGATCGCGGGCCGGTGCGGGTCCTCCCGCCAGTCCAGGCCGGCCGACAGCGCCCAGGAGCCCATCGCGACGTGCAGGGCCACCTCGGCGGCGACCCCGAGCTCGTCGAGCCAGCCGCGAACCTCCGCGACGACCGGCGCGACGTCGCTCCCCTGGGGCAGCGCGTAGATGAACCGCCGGGGCGTCGCGCCGTCCGCCAGCGGCACGCTGCGCCCGGTCGCCAGCTTGAAGGTCTCCGCGAAACTCATCACCCCCTGACTGTCCTATATCGGAGCGGGTGCGGCGACCGTTAGTGGAGGGTTCCGGTGAGGGCCTGCAGGGCCAGGCTGGTTGCCGCGACGGTGAGCCACAGCATCCCGCCCAGCAGCAGCGGCTTGGCGCCCGCGCGGCGCAGCGCGGCGACGTCGGTGGACAGGCCTATCGCGGACAGGGCCACCGCGACCAGGAACGCGGCGACCTGGGTTACCCCGTCGTGCGCGCCCGCGGGGATCAGGCCCGCCGAGTTGGCGGCCGCCATCACCAGGAAGCCGATCAGGAACCACGGGATGAGCCGCAGCGCCCGGCGGGCCGCCCGGCCCCTGCGCCTGCGGCCGCGGCCGGCGCTCGCGGCGGGCGCGGTCGCCGCCGCGCCGACCGCTCGCTTGCCGCGAGCGGTGAGCCAGGCAAGGCCAGCGCACACGGGGATGATCATCAGCGTCCGGACGAGCTTGACGACGACCGCCTGGTTCGCCGCCTGCGAGCCGTAGGTGGTAGCGGTCGCGACGACGGAGGACGTGTCGTTGACCGCCGTCCCGGCGAACAGGCCGAACGAGTGCTGGCTCATCCCCAGCGCGTGCCCCACGACCGGGAAGGCCAGCACGGCCGCGATGTTGAAGACGAAGATCGTCGAGACCGCGTAGGCGATGTCGGCGGAGGCGGCCTCGATCACCGGGGAGGCCGCGGCGATCGCGGACGCGCCGCAGATCCCGGTGCCGACGCCGATCAGCGTGCGCAGGCCGCCGGTGACGCCCAGCAGGCGCCCGTACAGCCACGCCGCGCCCAGGCAGGCCGCCAGCGTGCCGAGCATCACCGGCAGGGAGCTCGCGCCCGCCCGGGCCGCCTGCGCGATCGACAGCTGAGCCCCCAGGAGCACCACCGCGACCTGCAGCAGCCGGGAGCTGGCGAACTTCAGCCCCGGCGCGAGGCGGGTGGCCGGCTGCTGCTGACCCGGGGGGGCGAACGGGGTATCCCCCCGTACCCCCCGGGGCCGGACGATGGCGATGAGCGCGCCGAGGACGGCACCCGGCAAGGCGCTGCCGACCAGCGGCACGCTCTTTCCGATGACGGTCGCCACGACGCCCAGCCCGGCCGCGGCGGCCAGGCCGGGACCCAGGTCACCGGCAACGGCGCGCGCCCGCGCCCACGCGATCCGGGACCGGCCGCGGTCGCGGTCGCGCGCCGCGGTTGCCCCGGCTCGCTGGGCATGCAGAGGGGTGATGCTCATCGCCCTTCCAGGCTCAGCGGAAAACCCGGCCGGCAGAAGGCGGACGGCCTTGTGGGGGTACAACTCAAGGTTGTGACCCAGTTCAACAGCGGCACCTTCAACGGCGGGACGCTTAACGGCGGTACCGTCAACGACATTGGCGCGCTGCGGGCGCTGCGCGAGGTCGGCCGGCATGCGTCGATCGCCAGCGCGGCCACCGCGCTGGGGATCTCCCAGCAGGCGCTGTCGGCCCGGATGCGCACGCTCGAGCGGACCCTGGGCGTGCAGTTGCTCATTCGCACGCCGGGCGGATCACACCTCACCGAGCAGGGGCGGCTGGTCCTCGGCTGGGCCGACGACGTCATCGAGGCGGCGGACCGGCTGGAGGCCGGGGTGCGCTCGGTGCGGGCCGGGGTATCGCACCGGCTGTCGATCGCGGCCAGCCAGACCACCGCCGAGCACCTGGTGCCGCACTGGCTGATCGAGTTGCGCGCCGCCGAGGAGAGCGCGGGGATTGCGCCCACCGTGGTTGAGCTGACCGTCGCGAACAGCACCGCCGTCATCGAGCGGGTCCGGCAGGACCAGGCCGGGATCGGCGTCATCGAGACGCCGCACCTGCCAGTTGACCTGGTGCGGGCGCACCTGCGGCACGATGAGCTGCTCGTCGTCGCCGCCCCGGCGCACCCGTGGGCGCGGCTGGACCGGGCGGTCACGCTGCGCGAGCTCGCCGCGGTGCCGCTGGTCACGCGGGAGGCCGGCAGCGGAACCCGCGACACGCTGACCGATTACCTCGCCGCCGCCGCGCCGCCGCTCGCGTGCGCCCCGCCGGCGGTCGAGCTGGGGACGAGCGCGGCGGTGCGCTCGGCGATCGCGGCCGGGGTCGGCCCAGGAGTGCTCAGCCGGCTGGCCGTCCGTGACGACCTGGTCCTGGGCCGGCTGGTCCCCGTCGAGCTGGCCGGACCGCCGCTGACCCGCGTCTTCACCGCCATCTGGCGCTATGACCGGCCACTGTCCCCCGAAGGGCAGCGCTTCCTCGCCGTCGCTCAGGGCGGCTGACCCACCCCGTCGCCAGGCCCCGCGGCCTCCTCGATAACGGCTCCGCCGTTGCACAACTTCCAGTTGCTTCCAGTATTAACCTTCTAGTACCATCTATCGACGGTAACTTCCGGCAAACGCCGGAGGACGGGGGCACGCCGGATCGCCCGGCTTGTCGCAACTTCTCGCAATACGTACCTAGGGAGTACAGAATGCGCCTAACGTTCATCGGCAAGGACCCGCGTTCGAACCCGGCCGGGTCGCCTACGGTGTACATCACCGACGATGCCACCCTGATCGTGCAAGGGTGGGTAATCGCTGACGGGGAGGCACGTGAGGGCATGAAGATTCCGGTCGGCGAGGACGCCGTGGAGATCCCGATCCGGATGCTCCCCGACATCCTGCGGGGGTTCCTGCAGATCGCCGGGCCAGCGATCGGCGGCGACACGATCAGCCGCAGCAAGGAGAAGCGTGAGCAGGAGTTCTGCGACGCCGCGTGACCCGGGGGGCGGCGGGCATGAGTCCCAGCCCGTCTAGCTCGGCCAAGGAAGCGAAGAAGGCGCTCGGCGCCCGCATGCGTGAGGTCCGCAAGGACGCGGGCCTCACCGCGCGGGCGCTCGCGCTGCGCACTAAGCAGCACTACACACGGGTGAGCAAGATCGAGAACGGCACGCAGGTACCGACGGACGCCGACATCCGCCTCTGGTGCGCCGTCTGCGGAGCTGAGGACCAGGCGATCGACCTGATCGCGACGGCGCGCGCGGTGGAGTCGGCGTACCTGGAGTTCCGCCGGCTGGCCCGCGCGGGCATGAAGCGCGTCTTGGGGCCGCACACGCCGGAGCGCTACGCAACGACCGCAACATTTCGCATCTATGAGCACAACGCGATCCCTGGGCTGTTCCAGACGGCCGCGTACTGCGAGGCGATGCTGTCGTTCTGGATGGACTTCCTCGACACTTCCGACCGCCTGGACGCCGCCGTCAGGGAGTGGATGAGAAAGCAGGAGGTCCTGAACGGGCCGGACAAGAAGTTCACCGTGGTCTTGGAGGAGCAGGCGCTGCGCACGTGGTTCGGCACCGCGGAGGTACACGCCGGGCAACTCGGCCGACTGCTTGAGGTCATGGCGCTGCCGTCGGTGACGCTGGGGATCATTCCCATGATGACCGAGCGGAACGGCGTGGCCTCGACGCCGTTTTGGATCTTCGATGAGACGCTGGTGGCCCTGGAGACCCCGTCGGCCATGATCGAGGTCACCCGGCCAGATGAGATATCGGTATACACGCGGATGTTCGGCCACCTGGAGGCGGCCGCCCTGCGCGGCCCGGACGCGCGCGCCCTCATCGTCAAGGCGCTGGATGAAATGAGCTGACCCCGTAGCCGGTCGCGAAGTTCGGCGTGCTTGGGTTGTCGCAGAACCTATACTTTGAATCCGCGGCGCTGACTGGCGGACGCGTTGGGGTCTCGGTGCTAGTCCCCGGGATGACGCGAACGCGGATTTTCGACAGCGACCGCAACCGCCCGCTGATGTCGTCCAGGCGGAACGGTCGAGTTTCGCGCGCGCGTCGCAAGCTATGATCGACGGCGTCCTCTCCAGCGCGATGGATCCGGCCAAAACCGCTGACATCGTGCAACTGCGCTGGGTGCGCGACAACGTCCCGCTGGTGCCCGGGCCTGGGGTAGCACGCACCGCTGACTGAAAGGGAGCACCCCTCATGGACCTCGACGCCGCGATCGCGTACTACGCCCCGCCTGCCCCGGTGGGCGCTGACGAGCGGCCCGACTTCACGTCCCTCCCCCTGCGCGAGGAGGGGGTGCACGTGGTGGACATGAGGGGTCGTTTCAGTGAGATATCCCTTGACCTTCAGGGCTTCGCCCTGGTCCCGGCGCCCACGCGGGTGCGGAACTTCCACGACCGGGCCGAGGTCATGCGGGTCTACATCGGCGAGGCGGACGCGATCGTGCGGGGCCTGACCGGGTGCTCGGCGACCGCGCCGCTGAACGCGCCGCTGGTCCGGGTCAGCGCGCTTTCCGGGGCCCGCCCCGCCGGAGCGGCCCCGACCGGGGACTTCGTGCACGCTGACCTGGCCGACTGGTCGGCGGAGTACCTGATGCGGCGGAACCTGCCGGAGGCCGAGGCTTCGGCGCGGCTCGCGGGCCGGTTCGCGATCTACAACATCTGGCGGACCTTCTCCGGGCCGCCGCAGGACATGCCGCTCGGGCTGTGCGACGCGCGGACGGTCGCCCCGGCCGACAAGCAGGCGTGCTCGATCACGCTGCAGACCTCGATGGGCCAGTGGCAGTCCTGGGAGAACCTCGCGTACCGGTACTCGGCGGCGCACCGCTGGTGGTGGTGCTCGGACATGACGCGCGAGGAGGCGTTCGTGTTCCGCTCCTACGACTCCGGCGGCGCCGAGCAGGTGCCGCACGCCGCGTTCGCGAACCCGTTGACCGCGCCGGACGCCGCCGTGAAGCCGCGGGCGAGCATCGAGTTGCGCCTGTTCGCCTTCTGGGACTTACCGGGCAGTGCCCCGAAAGGGCGGCCTCCCCCCTCGGTGAGGCCGCCCTTCATGTTCCGGCTAGGACAACCGGGTCAGGGGGTGTGGTGGATGATGAAGGCGCCCGTCGCCGCCGTCCCGTCGTCGGGGCCGACCGCCCAGGCCTCGCCCGACGGCAGCGCCGACACTCCCTTGAGCAGGGTGTCGCCGCCGGTGACGTTCGGAGTCGAGACGAAGGACCAGGCGGTGCCGTTCCAGTGCTCGGTCTGCGTCACGTTGACCGGGATCGTCCCGCTGGAGTCGACGCCGATCCCGATGGCCCAGATGTCGGCCGGGCCAGCGGCGCTGATGCCGTTCAGGAGGGTTCCGGCCGCCGGGCTGGCGACGATCGACCAGGCGGTGCCGTTCCAGTGCTCGATGACGGCGTGGTCAGCGTTGGTCGCGCTGGTGTCGTGCACGTTGTTGAAGCTGTTCCCGACCGCCCAGGCGTTGGTGGCCGAGATCGCCGTGACGTCGTTCAGCGCGGTCGGCTCGGCGGCGTTGGCGGTCCGCACGATCGACCAGGCGGTGCCGTCCCAGTGCTCGGCCAGCGTGAAGCGGGTCACCGCGAGGGTCTGGGTCACGATCGCGGTGGTGGTGCCCACCGCCCAGATGTCGGTCGGGGACAGGGCCGAGATGCCGGTCAGCGACGCGTTCGCGAAGCTAGTCCCGGCGGGCACGGCCGGTACCGGCACCGAGACGATCGACCAGGCCGAGCCGTCCCAGTGCTCGGCCAGCGGCCGGGCGTCCTTGCCCTGGCCGACGGCCCAGGCGTTGGCCGGGCTGAGGTCGGCCACGTCATACAGGGATGCCAGCCGGCCGCCGTTTTCCGCGGCCGGGGTGGGCACGATGGTCCACGCCGTCCCGTCCCAGTGCGCGGCGAGCGCGTTGTGGCTGGCGGCGCTGATCGCGTTCGAGTTGCCGACGGCCCAGGCGTCGTTGGCGCCGCTGGCGGAGACGCCGAGCAGCCGCTCGTCCACGCGGACGATGTTCGGCGTCGGGACCTGCTGCCATTTCGCGCCGTTCCAGCGCTCGGCCAGGATCTGCGCGCCGGCGTCCTCGCCGGCCCCCTGGAACTGGCCGACCGCCCAGGCATCGGTGGCGGTCCGCGCCGAGACGGCGTTGAGGACGCCCTGGGCCGGCGGGTTGGCGGCGGGCACGACCGTCCAGGCCGGGGTGGCCGCCGTGGCCGTGCTGGCCAGCAGGAGGATGGAGCCCGAGGCCGCCAGGGCCGCGGGAATGAGGCGATGTCGCACGATGGTCCTTCCGTGGTATTCGGACACCCCCATCGCCTGACGGTAGGGAAGGCGGCTGAAACGGCGCTGGCATGGCGTTGAAAGCGCGGCTAGGCCCGCGCTTGTCCGCTCGCCTGCCAGCCGTAACGCCCCCTGCGCGCTTGCGGCATGTCGTCACGTACACGTACTACCTGGCCGACGCGGGCATCCGCGGGCAGCGCGGAAGGTGCTGGAACTGCACGGGACGTCACGGTTCGTTACTTGTGCATCGTGCGGGTACCGCGGGCCGGTCGCGGAGGTGTTCGCGCCTGGCCTCGTGATCGTGAACCCCTCCCCCGCCCCTTACGACGAGACGGCCGCCGACGTAGTCCGCGAGCCCATCGGGTCAGCCCCGGCCAAGGCTGCTCCGGGACCTGGCGGCATCCGCTTAGCGAGGCTCGACCGCGCCTACGGCAACGGGCGCGCCTCGTGGAAGCGTGCAGTCCGTCCCGCAGGAGCGAAAATCCCGGCGATACCCCTGCTTGACTAGTAGCGACCAGACCTCGTGCGCCACCTCGCACGGGTGGTAGGCCACTTTGAGCCAGCCGTAGCGCAACGTCCGGAAACCATCCAATGCGCTGCTGTTATCACGGGCATCATCCCGGTATCGAGTCTCGCCAGAATGCCACCGCACCCCGTCCAGTTCAATGGCAACCCCGTACTCCGCGTACCGCACGTCGTGGAACTGGACCCGTGACCCATGCTTGGTCTTGACCTGCCGCCTGCCCTCCGGCAGGTCATGGGCCCGTTCAACGTCGCGAAGGTACCGCGATTCCAGCGGCGACTGGACTCCGGCCCGGATATCCGCCAGTGCGCTCAGCAGGTCACCACGCCATTGAAGCCGGCTATGGCCCGGCTTCAGAAGGCGCATGAGTATCAGGTCGGGATCCGTCTTACCGCGCTGGCATGCCTTAATCGCCCACGCGACAGCGTCCTCCGCGTTCCCAGCGCAGTGGACGAGGTCCAGCACAGCTTCGTCTGCCCAGGTGACGGGGGGCATCTGGCAGGCGATCGCAGCCGGGAACTCCGCCTCAGGCAATCGCGTCGAATGATGCAATCTCACTCGCGGCGGCACCACCGGAGAACCCGCCATGCGCGGGACGCTCAGGTGAATGAGGCTGGACTGCTCGTCGGTAATCTCCCATACCTCGGCTGCCGTCTCGTGACTGAGCACCGCGCCACGGCCTACCTTAAGCACGGCAGCCCACAAAACCACCCTGCGCGGCACGGGACCGGCGAGCGTGTAATAGACGCCGGGATGAATACGCTGCCAACGGCCTGACTTCAGCAGGCCCGCGATGTCATGCCTGCTCTTGCCCCGTGCAAGCGCCTGCTCGCGGCTGACAACATTCGCCTGCAAGGGAAGCAGGGCATCCAGCGACTTCGGCAAGTCCACGGGCATGCACATATCGTCACATATAGCGGCCGCCTGGCCCTGGCTTTTGACTCAGGCCATCGATTTCCGGACCCCTTGCTGACGATCGGGCCGCGAATCGCGGCCCGATCGTCAGCAAGAGGACCCGGGCGCGCGATGCGGTGGCCGCTCAATGGCATCAGACGCAGCTACTGCCGTAAACAACACCATCTGCCTCACCTCGCCCATGGGCGCTGGAGTTGAACAGCCGTCAGCGGTGAGCAGAGGTGAAGCAGACACCACTGGCGGGCGAAGTGAGGTAACTTCCGCTGGCGGGCTCGGCCAGGCAGCGGCGGCTCTGGCGCGGGATAATGGGCGCATGGGTGATTTCGGGTGTGGCGCGTGTTTCGAGGGTGAGCCGAAGGCTGCGTGGGACCACGTTTCCCACGGGCAGGGCGCCTGGCCCAAGATCGCCGGCGACTACGCGTTCGAGGTGCGGGTCACCCGCTGCCCGACGTGCGCGCAGGCGTTCCTGTTCATCCAGAACGAGGGAATCAGCTGGAGCGACAGCCCCAGTACCTGGTATGAGACGGCCCTGCCGGTGACCGCCGCCGAAGCCGCCGGCTTTACCGACGGCGGCGTGAGCGTGCGGGAGGCGGGCGCTCTCGGGGCCGGCCGGCGCCGCCTCGAATCGGTTGAGAACACCGGCACCCACTGGGAGCCCGCCCTGGTCACCCCCTACAACCGGGAGGTTACCTGGGCCACCGGCGAGTTCACCGTGCAACGGGACATCTGGGGACACGGGTGACGTGGGGAGGAACGCCGCCTCATCTGGGCAAGCGGTGAGTTCCTGGTCGCGGAGGGCGGCTGATGCCGCGGTTCACGGGGCCGCGACGCGGTGCCTTTCCAGGTGGGCCATGATCGCCTGCTGGGCCTCCCAGCCGTCGGGGAACTTCACCGGGACGTTCAGGTGGACCGGCTCCACCGACGGGTGGGCGTCCAGGAGGTCAGGGATGCCCTTGCGGGCGACCACCACGCAGGCGTGGCGGTGACGCGAGGTCAGCACGCACAGGCGGCCCGCCTCCAGGTGGAACGCGGTCGCGTCCCGGCGGCCGGACAGCGGGTGCAACACGATCGTGACGTCGAACTCGCGGCCCTGGAGCCGGTTAGCGGTGTCGACGGTCACGCCCTCGGCTCCCAGCTCGGCCAGCGCCGCGCGTACCGCGGTCGCCTGGTCCCGGTGCGCCGTCCCCACCGCGATCCGGTCCGGCGTGACCGGCAGGGGGTCGGGGGATCGTTCGGACACGGTCCTGGCGGCGCGCTCGAGCAGGCGGGCGGCCAGCGCCGCGCATGCCCGCACCGCTTCCCGGTCCGTGCGCGGCTTGTGCGCGCGGGGCAGCTCGTACAGCGCCCACCCCGACCTCGCCGCCAGCTCCAGCGCGCGGTCCACGCTGTTGTCCCCGAAAGCGCTGGCGCCGAACTCCAGCCTCCGCTCCTGCGGCGACGTCGCCGCTGTGAACGGGTTGAACGGGTAGAACGCCTCCGACACGACCGGGGCGGCCGAGGCGGGCAGCCGCCAGGACACCGGGAGCCGCTTCACCGGCACGTGGTCGTTGTGGTTGAGGAGGACCTCGACGGCGCTGGTGGTCGGGTCCCACGACAGCCCGGACCAGCGGTCAACCTCAACCACTGAGAACGGGTCGAGCTGGCCAGGGTCACCCACGAACAGCGCCTTGCCGAACAGCCCCGCGACGCGCAGCAGCAGGTCCGAGCGCATCTGGTAGGCCTCATCGACGATCGCCCACGCCCACTGCTCGTCCGACGTCACGGTCGCCCACTTGTGCGCGGTCGACAACACGACGCGGCAGTCAAGCAGCTCGCCCGCGGACTTGGCCGAGACCACGTTCTGATGACGTTCCACGCGCCACCCGACCCGGTGGCTCTCGGAGTACAGTCGCCCGGCCCGCAGGTCGCCGTCGTGGTCGGCCAGGCGGCCGGCCAGCACATCGGTCAGGTCATCGACCTGCTCGTTCGTCTGCGCGATGACCATGACGCGGTGACCGCGCCGCACGAGCTCGGTGGCCGCGCGCACGACCAGCGTGGACTTGCCCGCGCCGGGCGGGGAGTCCACCACCACGCCGCGCGGCACGGACTCCATCGACGCGAGGATCTCCTCCGTCGCGAGCCGGGCGCGGTCGGCGGCTTCCGCGATGCTCACCCGGTCACTCCCACTCCTCGGCCGCCTCCTCATCCCTGGGGACGTACTCCGGCGGCGGGCCGCCATGCGTCCAGGGGGTGTCCTCCCGGTCGGGGAACTTGGGCGGCGGCTGGAACTCGGCCTTGAACGTCGTGTAGCAGACGACGTCGCCGAGCCCGGGGACGCTGCCCGGCTCCGGGACGAGCTTGCGGCCCATGCCGCTTTGGAGCTCGATCGTCACCCGCGTGCGCTCACCGGCGCGCTCGACCTCGATAACCCGGGCCTGCTGCGCCGGGCGGGCCGGGGATCGCAGGTCAGCACCGAGCTCGGCGAGCACGTCATCGGTGGTCTCCACCGTGATCCACGGCCGGAGCCGGGCCCGCTTGCCCGTCTCGTCGAGGCGATCCGGCTCGGCCCGGACGACCGGGCCGGCGAACGCGTCCCCAGTCATCCGGTACTCGGCCATGACCAGCGGGTCGTCGTATGCCATGTGCGCGGCCAGTTGCTGCGCCTCATTCTCCAGCCGGGCCAGGCGCCGGGCCGCGTCCACTGCCGCGTCCCGCCTGGCCTGCGGGACCCCGCCCTCCTGGAGGTAACGGACGTATCCGGTGAACGAGAACCGGTCGGTCTTCCACCGCTCGGCGACGTGGTCCCCGGGCGGCAGCGACCGCAGCAGGTCGACTGCCTGCCACATCAGGTCCCAGGTGGGCTTGAGGACCGAGTGGAGCTCCCGTGCCATCAGCGCCTGGGCCCGCTCGCGGGCGGCCGCGTCCCCGCTCTGGCGCGCCGCCACGATCGCCTTGATCAGGCCTTCCAGGACATCCCTGTCAAAGTCGGGGTCGGTCACCGGGCCCGCGGGCGGGCAGCGCGCGGGATTCTCGGCGAGCAGTGCCGCCTGCGCCCCGGTCTGGCCGGGGGGCGGGGCGATCCACGCCAGGAGGGTCGCGAGGTTCTGGTCCTCGGTGGCGGACTGGCCAGTGGCCCAGTGGGCGGTCAGCGCCTGCGTGGCGGACAGGAAAAGGCTCGACAGCGGATGCTGGGCACGTTCGGCCAGGTAGGTGACCCAGCGGCCCAGCAGCGGCACCGAGGCGGGGACCGGGTGGGGCCCCTCGGTACGGCGGAAGCGGGTGGAGCGGCCCAGCAGCTCGGCGAACTTCATCCCGCCCGCGTTGGGCACCCAGACCTGCGGCGCGTCTGGATAGGGGACTCCTTCGCCGGGATCACCGGCGGCGTACCCGTCGACGTAGCCGAGGATGACCTCGCCGAGCCCGGCGGCGAACCGGAAGCGCTCGGTCCGGTCGCGCGGCTCATAGGCGATGAGCAGCCGCTCGTGGTCGCGGTCGTCGCCGACCATCGCGGCCAGCGGCGCGCACGCCTCCCCCGCCAGTTGCAGCGGAACGAAGATCAGCGGCCGGGGGCTGACGTGGACGTGCCGCACGGTGCGGATGAGCTGGGCGCGGTCGAGGGCGATCGCCTCGACCTTGGCCAGCGAGGTGAGCGTGGTCACCAGGTCTCCGCCCGGGCAGCCGCGAGGGCGTCGCGGCGCAGGCTCGCGGCGCGGCGCAAGATGGCGGCGGCCTCCCGGAGGTCTTCGGGCACTGGCAGCGGGTCATCGCCGCGCGCCAGCTTGAGCGCGCGCGGTACCGATTCGATCCCGCCCAGCTCCTCGCGAACGGACTTGCCCAGCACGCTGGTTGAGCCGCTCGCCTCGTCCCGGCACAGGTAGCACAGCTCGCAGGAGGCCAGGCACTCCGGCGAGTAGTTGGCGTCCACGCGCTTGATGTCGCGCAGGAGGTCGCCCGGGTCGCGCTGGGGCACCCCTTTCTCGTCGGCATCCAGGCTGAACGACACGTCCGCCGGAACGTGGGCGAGCACGGAGTCGATGCCGGCGATCCGCGACAGCTGCCGCTCGAGCACGCCAAGCTGCTTGCGGACGTCCAGGGTGGTCGCCAGGGGCGTGTTGGCGAAGTCCCTCGGGCAGATGAGGACGCTCTCATGGTGGACGGTCGCGGTGTCGCCGACGAGGTCTCGCATCGCCAGGACGTAGACGGCTGACTGGATCGCCGCGGCGGCGACCTTGGCGGGATCGGCCTGCCCGTCGATGACCGCGAAGCTCTTGATCTCCACGACGTGGAACGTGTCATCGTGGCGGAACGCGATGAGGTCCGGCTCCAGGTACGCGTGCCGGCCCCCCACCCGGAAGCGCAGCAGCGGGTGATCGAACAAGGTGCCGCGCTGGTCAGGCCGGCCGGTGAGCACTGCCTTGGTACGCGCGTGCCGCACGGCCAGGTCCGGGCTCCCGCCGACGTCATTGAGGTCGGTGAAGCCCACCTCGGCGATGTCGAGGTTCAGGGTCTCGCGCAGCAACGCCAGGAGGAGCCCGCCGGGATCGTCCTTGAGCTGCCGCTCGAACACGACACCGCGGCTGAGGGCGAACGGCGACATCCCGAAGGGAACCGGGTACCCGGCGTGCTCGGCGATGTCCTGCTTCCTGGTGGCCGCGGCGTCCAGCAGGGCCCGCCGGGCGCACCCCGGGTTGCTGGCCAGCGCGGCGATGGTCCGGGCGTTGTGCGTCTGGGGCAGCTCGCCGCCCCGCAGCCACGCCAGCCGCCGCTCGGTGCCGGCGCCGCCCGGTGAGCTCATCTACCGCTCCCCAGCCAGCTTGTCGGCGGTCGCGGCCCGGCGAAAGCTGGCCGCGCCGAACAACTGCTCTGGCTCATCGAGCTGCTCGCGCGCCCGGCGGGCCGCCTCGGCGCGGGCGGCGTGGTCCTCGTCCTGGTGCACGGCGAGCTCGGCCTGGGCCGCGCGGATGACGGACCGCGGCTCGATCCGCCCCGATGGCCGCCCGGCGCTGTTGGCGCTGCTCGACCCGCGGACGTTCGCCGCGAACCGGGCCAGCAGCGCCCGGGCGGCCGGGACGGGCTGGGGGATCTGCTCGATCGCCTGGGCCACGTTGATGGCGGCGACCAGGAAGTCCACCCGCGGGCTGAGCGAGCCGATGATCCGGCGCTCCATCGGCCAGGTGGAGATCGCCAGCAGGCCACGCGACGGGGACAGGAAGTCGGCGGCCAGCGCCGCGCAGATGTAGTAGGGCCGCGCGAACGGCGCCGTCTTGAAGGAGCGCTCCTCATCGCGGCGCAAGCTGGTCAGCCGCGCGGTCGGGAACGAGGTGGCGTAGAACGCCTCGTGCACCGTCGCGATGAGGCGCGGCGCGGCGGGAACCTGCAGCAGGCTGAGCGCCTCGTGCACCTGCTCGCGCAACGGCAGCAGCGTCCCGCCGCGCGGCTCGCCCCGGGGCTGGCGCTCCGCTGGCGACTGGTCATCGTCGCGCTCCGGCGCCGGCTCCAGTGATCCCGGCTGGGCTCGCGCGGCCTGCGCGTCAAGCGCGTTGTCCCAGTCCTGCTCGGCATGGCTGAGGTCGCGGCGCAGCGCGCGGGCGCGGTCGGCGTCCCCGTCCAGGACGGCCCGGCGCACGGCGGCGCGCAGCGCGGAGATGCGCTCCTCCAGCGCCTCAGCGGAATCCAAGGGCTCCCCCACGCCCAAGACTCTAGCTCACCCCAACTATTCCAGCAAGTTCCAGTAAGAATTCGATAAGGTGTCTGGCTCGGCGCGAGTCCCGATCGCGGCCGCCGGCCCGCTCGCCGAGGGCCAGCGCGCCCCCGGCGGGAGGCGCGCACAAGGCGGCCCGCCGGCAGGGTAGACTTTGCGAAGATCATGTCGCTCGTCGGCAAGTGAGCCGGTTTCCACGGACGTGGCGCCCTCGACACGCCGAAAGCCCCCCGGAGTACGACCTCGTACTTTCCAGCATGCGCCCGATGGACCGAGCGCGTGCCCAGGGCACGCGCGGCCACCGAGTCCCTGGAGACGAACTTTCTTGACTGCTCTACGCGCGGACATTTCCGCCGTTCTTCGTAATGCCCGGCCCGCGCTGGAAGGCGACGTGCCCTTGGCCGTCGTGCCGGCTGGCGCCCGCACTGTCGATGGCACCGCCGCCGATGGCACCGCCGCCGGCGGTGCCATCGGTTCCGCCGCGACCCAGTTCGGCCCGGGGCAGCGCCGCCGGAAGAAAAACCAGCGCAGCCACCCAGGGTCCGCTCCGGCGCCCGCGGACGGCCCGGCCGGGCACGATGACCACAAGCCGCGCAAGCCCCGCCACAAGAACGCGCGGCCGGGCAGCCTTCGGCTAGTTCCCGGCCCGGGCGAGGCCGGCCACGCCGCGCCGGCCCACGGCGCCCCGGCCGGCGAGGCCTCCGGCACCGTCTGGACCACCGCGACCGAGACCCCTGACGCCGGCGCCACCTTCGCGTCCCTGGGCGTGCCCGCGCTGCTGGTCGCGGTGCTGGCCGCCGACGGGATCACGACCCCGTTCCCGATCCAGGCGGCGACGCTGCCGGACGCGATGGCCGGGCTGGACATCCTGGGCCGCGCGAAGACCGGGTCGGGCAAGACGCTCGGGTTCTCGCTGCCGATGGTGGCCCGCCTGGCCTCCGGGGTGACCGCCGCCGACCGCCCGCGCGGCCTGGTCCTGGTGCCCACCCGCGAGCTCGCGGCGCAGGTGCAAGACGTGCTCGCCCCGCTGGCGCAGGCGCTGAGCCTGAGCGTCGCGACGATCTACGGCGGTGTCTCCTACCGGCCGCAGATCTCCGCGCTGAGCCGCCGGACCGACATCGTCGTGGCCTGCCCCGGGCGTCTCGCGGACCTGATCGAGCAGGGCCACTGCGACCTCGGCGACGTCGAGATCACCGTGATCGACGAGGCCGACCACATGGCCGACCTCGGGTTCCTCCCGACGGTGACCCGGCTGCTCGCGGACACCCCGCGGGGCGGCCAGCGGCTGTTGTTCTCCGCGACCCGGGACGGCGCGGTGGACGTGCTCGCCAAGCGATTCATGTCCGAGCCAGTGCTGCACTCAGTCGATGACGCGTCCTCCCCGGCGGTCATCGACCATCGCGTGTTCACCATCGCGCACGAGCACCGCATCGGCGTCCTCAGCGACCTGACCAGCGGGGACAACCGGTCGCTGGTGTTCACCAAGACCAAGCACGGCGCCGAGCGCCTGGCCCGGCAGCTCACCGACGCGGGCATCCCCGCGGTCGACCTGCACGGCAACCTGTCGCAGGCGGCCCGGGCCAGGAACCTCGGGAAGTTCAGCGCGGGCCACGTGCGGGTGCTCGTCGCCACCGACGTCGCCGCCCGGGGCATCCACGTGGACGGCATCGACCTGGTGATCCACGCCGACCCCCCGGCCGAGCACAAGGCGTACGTGCACCGTTCGGGCCGGACCGCGCGCGGCGGCGCCGACGGCACCGTGGTGACGATCCAGACCAAGTCGCAGGCCCGGGATGTGAGCCGCATGATGCGGGCGGCCGGCGTCACGGCCCAGTCCGCCCCCGCCGAGCCGGGCGCGGACGCGCTGCGCGCGATCGCGGGCCCCCCGGCTCCGCCGCCGGCCGTTCCCGAGCAGCCCGCGCGCGAGGCTGGCAAGCCCCGCGGGCCGCGCGCGCCCGGGCGCCGGCCGCGGCAAG
>JAICUO010000790.1 GCA_025935815.1 Streptosporangiaceae bacterium | reverse complement strand
GCCTTGGACCTGGGCAGCATGGTGGCTGGCGCCAAGTACCGCGGCGAGTTCGAGGAGCGGCTCAAGGCCGTGCTGAACGACATCAAGGCCAGCGACGGCCAGGTGATCACGTTCATCGACGAGCTGCACACGGTCGTCGGCGCGGGGGCCGCCGAAGGCGCCATGGACGCCGGCAACATGCTCAAGCCCATGCTCGCCCGCGGGGAGCTGCGCATGGTAGGCGCGACCACGCTGGATGAGTACCGCGAGCGGATCGAGAAGGACCCGGCGCTGGAGCGCCGCTTCCAGCAGGTCCTCGTCGGCGAGCCGAGCGTGGAGGACACGATCGCGATCCTGCGCGGTCTCAAGGGCCGTTACGAGGCCCACCACCAGGTGCAGATCTCGGACGCGGCGCTGGTGGCCGCCGCCGCCTTGTCCGACCGGTACATCACCGCGCGGTTCTTGCCCGACAAGGCGATCGACTTGATCGACGAGGCCGCCTCGCGGCTACGGATGGAGATCGACTCCTCCCCGGTCGAGATCGACGAGCTGCGCCGCATCGTGGACCGGATGAAGATGGAAGAGCTCGCCTTGTCCCGCGAGTCCGACCCGGCGAGCAAGGAGCGCCTGGAGCGGCTGCGCGCCGACCTCGCGGACCGGCAGGAGCAGCTCACCGCGCTGACCGCCCGCTGGGAGCAGGAGAAGTCCGGCCTCAACCGCGTCGGCGAGCTGAAGAAGCGGCTGGATGACCTCAAGGGCCAGGCCGAGCGCGCCCAGCGCGACGGCGACTACGAGTCCGCCTCCCGGCTCCTGTACGGCGAGATCCCCACGCTTGACGCGGAGATCGCCGAGGCCGCCGCCTCCGACCGCTCGGCCGAGGATAGCGGGACGTCCGCGATCTCCACCGCCGCGCCCATGGTCAAGGAGGAGGTTGGCCCGGACGACGTCGCCGACGTCGTGTCCGCGTGGACCGGCATCCCGGCCGGCCGGCTGCTTGAGGGCGAGACCGGCAAGCTGCTGCGGATGGAGAGCGAGCTCGGCAGCCGGGTAATCGGCCAGGCCGCAGCGGTGCAGGTGGTATCCGACGCGGTGCGCCGGGCGCGGGCCGGGGTGTCCGACCCGGACCGGCCGACGGGCTCGTTCTTGTTCCTCGGCCCGACCGGGGTCGGCAAGACCGAGCTGGCCAAGGCCCTGGCGGAGTTCCTGTTCGATGACGAGCGGGCCATGATCCGCATCGACATGAGCGAGTACAGCGAGAAGCACTCCGTTGCCCGGCTGATGGGTGCCCCGCCCGGCTACATCGGCTACGAGGAGGGCGGGCAGCTCACCGAGGCGGTGCGGCGGCGGCCCTATTGCGTGGTGCTGCTCGATGAGGTGGAGAAGGCGCACCCCGAGGTCTTCGACGTGCTGCTGCAGGTCCTCGACGACGGGCGGCTCACCGACGGGCAGGGGCGGACCGTGGACTTCCGCAACACGATCTTGATCCTCACCTCCAACCAGGGCTCGCAGTTCATCGCCGACCCGGCGCTCGATGACCGGGCCAAGCGGGACGCGGTGCTGACCGCGGTGCGCGCCTCGTTCAAGCCGGAGTTCTTGAACCGGCTGGATGACGTGATCATCTTCGACTCGCTGACCACCTCCGAGCTGACGAAGATCGTCGACATCCAGGTGAGCCGTCTGGCCAGGCGGCTGTCGGCGCGGCGGCTGATGCTGACCGTCACCCCCGCCGCGAAGGAGTGGCTGGCGCTGACCGGCTTCGACCCTGTCTACGGTGCCCGGCCGCTGCGGCGGCTGGTGCAGTCGGCGATCGGCGACCAGCTGGCCAAGGCCCTGCTGTCCGGCGAGATCGCCGATGGGGATGAGGTCATCGTCGACCTCGACCAGTCCGCGGACGCGCTGTCCGTGCGCACAGGCGTGAAGGTCAGCTAGGCAACGGCCAAGGGCCGGGCGGCCCGCCCGGCCCAACCGGATGCACGGACGGTGGCTGCACTAGTCAGGAGGCCTGGGGGATCGGCTGGTATCCCCCAGGAATGCTAGCCGCGCGAGCCGTCCAGCATCTTGTCGTAGTCGTCCTCGTCCATGCCGAGGTCAACCCGGATGCGATAGCGCAGCCGCAGGAGCAGTTGCAGCTCGGCATCGTCCTCGTGCTCGATGCAGTGCTCCACCCCGACCGTCGCCCACTCCAGCGCTCCGCGCAAGTCACCCTGCTCGGTCAGGATCTCGGCGAGGATGTCGCAGGTACGCGGGGTGACCGTGTCACGCTCGGCGCGCACCTGCGCCAGCAGTGCCTCGGCCTCCGCCTCCTGCCCGAGGTCGAGCAGGGCACGCGTCAGGTAGACCCGGGGGTCGGCGGACGTTGGCCCGCCGTCCTCGATGGCCGTGCGGAAGTCATTGACCGCCAGCTGCGCTTCTCCGGCCATGCTCCACTGGTCGCCGGCGCGCAGGTATGCCTCCGCGCGGTAGCTGGGGCCCGCTTGCGCCGCTAGCTCGCCCATGCGGGATGCTGCCCGTGCGTGGTTACCTGTTCGCGCTGCCTGGAATTCGATCTCATCGAACTCGTCAACGCTCGCCACCTTTACCACCGTACCCACGCGGCCCTTCGCCAATCGCGCCTATACATCGGCTTTACCACGGTTTGCACCCGGCCGCTTACCCGCCGGGCTAACCGGCCTACCTACGGGCACGTTCGAGCGCGTCCCAGAACCCCCGTCGCAGTGCGTGCCGGACCTCGTCGTGCAGCAGGAAGTCGATGGGCAGCGACGAGCCTTGCAGCAGCCTCGCCTCCAGGTCAGAGGGCATCCGCGGCTTGCGCGCGAGCACTGCCTCCAGCCACAGGGCGGGCGCGTCGCGGGCCACGGATGCGCCGAACTCCTGCCCTTCCTCGTGCGCCGATTGCACGGCCTCCGCGAGTGACATCGGCTGCTGCGGCTGGCCGCCGCCGAAACCGGCGGGACCGCCCGGGCCGCCCGGCCCAGCCGGGGCGCCGGGGCCACCGAGCCCCGGATTGCCCGGCCCGGCGCCCGGGGGACCCTGAACCGGCGTGAGGCCGGTACCGGGGGGCGGACCGCCCGCGACGGCCATCAGGCCAGACGCCTGCACGAGCCCGTTCAGCGGGGCCATGCCGTTCGTGGCCGGCATGCCGTTGCCGGGGACCGGGCCGGTCCCGCCGGCCCCGTTCAGCGACACCGGGCCGCCGACTGGAGCCGGGCCGGCGCCGATCGGGAGCTGCTGGCCCGGGTGCGGGCCAGCCACCGGCTGCTGGGCCGCCGACTGTGGCGGCATTGACTGCTGTCCCATGGGCTGCTGTCCCATGGGCTGCGGGGCCATGGGCTGCTGTCCCATGGGCTGCGG
>JAICUO010000316.1 GCA_025935815.1 Streptosporangiaceae bacterium | reverse complement strand
GGGGGGAAGCCCCCCTTCCCGGGGGTACAAGCACAAACCGCTTGCCCCTGGGCCTCTCGCCTGCCTGGCTGGGGTGCGCCCCGTGTCAGCGCGCCTGTGCGGTTGAGGCGCCTCTGCGTCCGTGGCCTCATCCGCAGGCTCCGCCCGCGTTGGCCGGATGGAAGCACTCGACCGGACCGGTCACGGTCGCGGAGACGTTCCAGTTCATGCCGAACCAGCTGAACACCGAGTACCCCAGCGGGCCCGACACCGTGACCCCCACCTCCAAGGTGCCTGCCTCGGTTCCGGTCGCCGGCGTGGCGTCAACCCGGCCGAGCAGGCGCGTGTCTAGCGTGCGGAAGTAGTTCCGTGCCGTGCCCGTCGCGTCGGCCTGCCAGTTGAGGGTGGGGCTGGCGTATTCTTCGCGGGCCACCCGCGCCCCGGCCTGCGCCGACGCCAAGGCGACCTGGCGGGCGTTGAACCATAGGCCGAACTGGATGATCAGCATGATCACGCCGAGGAACGCGGGCGCGAGCACGGCCAGCTCGATAGCGCTGGAGCCACGATCGAACCGGCTGGCGGCGCGCAGGCGGCGGCCGAGAGAAGCGAGGTGATGGACCATGAGCGGGGCGGCCTGCCTACCTCATGGGTTAGTTTGCTGAATCTGGTTCGACTGGTTGGTCACGAAGGTGCGAATGACGGCGAGCAACGCGACGGCGATGACCAAGATCACGGCGGTGATGACGGCCAGTTCGACGGCCGAGGCGCCGCGGTCCCTGGCGGCCAGCGCGATCCGAAGCCGCGCCGCGCGGGCGCCGAGGACGGCCCTCAGGTAGCTGTAGCAAGCCTGGTAGTGCATCTGCGATTCTCCTTACTATGTCCCGGTCAGAACGGGAATGACCGGGTACGCCAGGAACACCAGGAACCCGGCGACGAGCAGCATCTGGGCGACGAGCATCGACTGGGACCGCTCCCCCGCCTGGCCCTCCAGGTCGGTGAGCTGGCGGCGGCGCAGGCTCGCGGCCCGCGCGGTCAGCGACTCGCGGACCTTCGCGCCGTCGTCGGCGACGAGGCTGAGCGCGGTGGACAGGTCACGCAACTCGTCCACTTTGACCTCCTCGGCCAGCCCGCCGAGGGCCTGCCATGGGGTCTGCCCGGTGATCCGCGCGTTGGCGAGGGCGTCCCGGATCCGGGACATCGACCAGCCGCCGCCCATCTCGCTGGCCGACATCAGCGCCTCGGGGACCCCGCGGCCGCCGGCCAGGTTCATGCTGACCAGGTCGAGGAAGGCGCCGACCGCGTGCCGGAAGTCCTTACGCCGCTGGTCCGCCTTCTGCTTGACCTCCAGGTCGGGCAGCAGGAAGAAGATCACGCCGATGATCAGCCCCAGCCAGACGGGGATGGCGACCGAGATGCGCATGCCCGCCACCGCCGCGACGACGAGGACCACCGGCCCCAGCAGGAAGCCGAGCACCCCGAGCAGCACCTTGGTGGCCAGGAAGCCCTCCAGGGACTTGTCGGCGAGGGCGAGGTTGGCCCGCAGCGAGGGGAACTCCCAGCCCTGCTCGGCGCAGAAAGTGGCCAGCGCGGTGCCCAGCCGACGGCTGAGCGCGCTGTCCCGGCTGCGGATGACGCTGGCGTACCGGGGCAGGAATGCCGATGAGCGCTGGCCGTCGTAGGCCGCCAGCCGCCGGGTCAGGCTGACCTTGCGCGGGATGAGCGCGAAGACCAGGAAGAACAGGCCGACGCCGGCGATCGCGCCGGCGATGAGCGCGCCGGGGCTCATGGGCTGCCTCCCGTTCCCGCGCCCGGGACGCCCGACCCGGCGAGGAGCCGTTCGGGCGCTTCGAAGTTGGCCAGCCTGCGCAGCCAGAAGAACCCGATGGCGTACAGGCCGCCGACGACGATGAGGACGACCTGGCCGAGCGGGCTGTCGTAGACCTTGACGTACTCGTGGTTGAAGATCGCCATGCCGACCGCGAGGCCGACCGCGATGCCGACAACGATCTGCACTGACCGGCGGGTGGCCCGGCGCTCGGCGCCGACCTTGCGGCGCATGTCCAGTTCCTCGCGGACGGAGTCGGCGAGCGCGCCGAGCAGGTCGCGCAGGCCCGGGCCGCGCAGCCGGGCGTTGATGATGAGCGCGGCGATGATCAGGTCGGCGCTGGGGTCGTTGAGGTCGTCGGCGAACCGGCGCAGCGCCTCGGGCAGCGGCACCCGAGTGTGCATCCGGTCGACCAGGTTCTCCAGTGGCCCGCGGATGGTCGGCGCGGCGACCCGCAGCGAGGCCGGGATCGCCTGCTCCAGGCCGACCGCGCCCGCGATCGTGTCGCGCAGCGACTCGGTCCAGACGGCCAGGCCCTCCAGCCGGTTCATCGCGCGCCGCTCGGCCACGGCGCCACCGAGCGATCGCCAGCCGAGCGCGAGCAGCGCGATGCCTATGCCCGCCACTACCCACCGGGTGGCGGCGAGCGTCAAGGCGCCGAGTATCAGCGCGATCGCGCCGCGCCAGCCGAGGATCTCGCGCAGCCAGGTCTCGAGCTTGCCCGGCCCGGCGTCCGCCGGCCGGGCCGGGAAGCCGCGAATGGCGAGCACCAGGAGCAGCAGCCCGGCCCCGGCGATCCCGCCGAGGAGGATCGCGAGCAGCGACGTCGATGTGAATGTGCCCATTACCAGGCCCCTACTCGTGCCCGGCTGGGGTCGTAGCCGTAGTGGGCGAGCTCGTCGGCGCAGGAGGCGGGGGCGTGCGCGACCGCCCGGCCGTCCGGGCCAGGGGTGAAGACCTCGCTGGACATCACCCGGCCATCGACGCCGGTCACCTCGCGGACGCTGGAGACGAACCGGCGCAGCCGGCCGCCGCGCGCGTACTCGTTGCGCTTGGCCTGGAAGACGACGAAGTCGATGGCGCCGGCGATCAGCATGTGGGTGGCCTCGAGCGGCAGCCGCTCCCGCGCCTGGATGGCGTAAGTGGAGATGCGGTTGAACACCTCCAGGGAGGAGTTCGCGTGGATGGTGGACAGCGACCCGTCGTTGCCCTGGGTCATCGCGTTGAGCATGGTGACGATCTCGTCGCCGAGCACCTCACCGACGATGACCCGGCTGGGGTTCATGCGCAGCGAGCGACGGACGAGCTCGGCCATCGAGACGGCGCCCATGCCCTCGCTGTTGGGCAGCCGCTCCTCGAACGCGACGACGTTGGGGTGCAACTCGGGGAAGTGATCGAGGCCGAGCTCGAGGGCGCGCTCCACGGTGATCAGCCGCTCGTCGGCCGGGATCTGGTTGGCCAGCGCCCGCAGCAAGGTGGTCTTCCCGGCGTTGGTGGACCCGGCGATCATGATGTTCTTGCGCGCGCCCACGGCGGCGGCCAGGAAGCTGGCCACGTCCGGGCTCATGGTCCCGTTGGTGACCAGGTCAGCCAGGAAGACCTTGCCCATCCGGGCGCGCCGGATGGAGATGGCGGGCCGCAGCGTGACGTCCATGACCGCCGACAGCCGGGAACCGTCCGGCAGGCGCAGGTCCAGCTGCGGGTTGGCGGTGTCGAACGGGCGGCTGGACAAGCCGGAGTAGGCCGCCAGCGTCTGGATGAGCTCGATGAGCTCCTCGTCGCTCTCGGCGACCGGCTCGCCCATGACCTCGCGGCCGTCGGCATAGCCGATGAAGACGTGGTCGCAGCCGTTGATGTCGATGTTCTCGACCTGCTGGTCTTCGAGCAGCGGCTGGAGCCTGCCCACGCCGAACAAGGCCGCGTGGATCGCCTCGGCGAGGTCCTCCTCCACCTGCGCGGTCAGCGGCGCGCGGCCCGCCATGATCTCCGTCCGGGCGTGGTTCTCCAGGACCTGGGCGATCAGCGCGCGGGCGAACTGGCGTTCGTCCTCGCCGGACATCGGCGTTACTCCGGCGGCGGCGTCCAGCCTGCGCTGATCGGCGAGCCGGTCACCTACCTCACCGCGTAGCCGCTTGACCAGGGCATGGTCCACGAGTCGGTCACCTGCCCCGGCTGCCGTCGAGCGGCACTGGCGGCTGGGCGGCCCAGTGCTGGTCATCGCGGGACTCACCGTGCCTGGCTTCGCCACGCCTGGGTTCGCCATGTCGCGGCTCGGCGCGGTGCGACCCGGTGGTGCGCGGCTGGGCCTCCAGGGCCGGCGGCGGGTCAGCTGGGTGCCGCGGCGCCGGGGCAGGGCCGGCGACCTCCGCGACTAGCTGCCCGGCAACCTCGCGCGCGGTCCTGAGCAGGAGCGTCTTATCGAGCCTGCCCCCCCAGGTGCCGCGCAGCAGTTCGGCGGCCTTCGGGTCGTCCGCCATCCCGCAGACCAGCCTGATCGGAAGGCCCGCCTGGTGGAGGGCGTGCGCCACCTCCGCTTGCGCGGCCTTCAGGTTCTTCGGGTCGGCGATGACGATCACGCCAAGGCTGATCCCGCGACGGCCACGGCGCTGCGCCGCCGCCGCGATGGCGGTGGCGCGGTCCCGGAGCCGGATCACGTCCCCCAGGTCGGGCCGGGTGACGAGGACCACGGTGGCCGCCTCGGCCAGCAGGTCATAGGCGGTGCCGTCCGGACCGAGCCTGCCGCAATCGGCGATCACGTCAGCCCCCGGCAGGGCGGCGAGCATCGCGCCGAGCGGCCGCCACATCGCGGCCAGGCCCGCGCCCTGCTCGGCGTTGGTCACGCCGACGAGCACGTCAAGGCCGCCGTGAATCTTCTGCGCGTGCGGCCAGACCTGCTGTTGCTGGTAGTCCCGGCGGCCGTCGACGGCCAGGCTGAGCAGACCCCGGCGCGGATCGAGCTGGCGCCCGTCCACGGCCGGAAACCGGAACATGAGGTCACCGCCCGCCGGGTCGCATTCGGCCAGCAGCACGGGACTCGGCCACACCGACGCCAGGGCGAGCGCCGTGGTGGTGACGCCGGGCGCTCCCTTATCGGCGGCTACCACGATCAGCGCCATCGGTCACCCGCCCGTGTTGCCCGAGACGCCGCCGGCACCCGAGGCAGCGCCGCCGCCTGCGTCGCCGACCGCGCCGGGCGGGACGATGGCAATGGCCGCCGTCCCGTTGGCCGTGTTGCAGGCCACCGCGCCCGCGTCCTGCGGGGGTATCGCGACCAGGACGTCGGTCAGGCCAGCCCCCGAACCGGCCGGGGCGATGGCGATCACCGTCCCGTGGGTCAGGGTCACCCCGGGCCTGCCCGGGCAGCCGGCGCCGGATGAAACCTGGGTGGAGAAGACCCGCACCGGGTCGCCGGCCTTCAAGTTGCCAGGGACCTGCCCGTCCTTCAATGCCAGCCCGACCTCGGCGGCGCCGCTGGGCGTGGAGCGGGTCTTGGTGATCATGCCCGAGTTCAGCAGGGTGCCCGCTGGGATCGCGGCGGTCGCGTAGTACTGCGGCACCTGCCCCGCGAACTGCCAGGACACGTACCGCACGCCAGTGTCGGCCGCGATCTGCACCTCGGCGATGGCGCTGGCTGGGATCTGCTCGCCTTGCGGGATCGCCTGGGTGACCTCAATCGCCCCGACGCGGTGGCCCGACTTGATGACCAGCGTGCCGGCGGCCAGCGCGCCGCCCACGACGAGCAGGACGGCCAGGATCGCCAGCGCGGGCTTGCGCTCGCGCGGGGCACTGGGCATGCGCCGCCCGGCGGGCATGGTCGGCTCGGCCCACTGCCCCTGCTGATCGACACCAGAGCCGCGGGTAATGGTCCCTCGATCGCTCGCCATCGGCAGGAACTCCCCAGGTCAGCGCGCTAAATGTCCAACGCATGTCGTGGCAATGACGGAAGCTGACGCACATCATTGACCTTTCGGCGCAGACCGAAGATATCGTGGCCCTGGCCGCATCTGGGTCAGTTTGTGCAAATCAAGGTTCGTGATGTCATTAGATCGTCATTCATCGAATTAATCAGACGGGTCGTAAACCGGACATTGAACACATTCGAACGGTAACGATTCGATTCAGTAATGATTGTCGCTATCGGTTGCGGCTCGTAGTGCGCACTTGCAATCCTGCGCTGTGATGGGACAACTGGCATCAAGGCAGGAGAAAGGAAGCCGGCAGTGGCAAACCTCAACGTCACGTACGGGGACATGCAGTCGGCCGCCAAGCAGTTGCAGGGCGGCGAGCAGCAGATCCAGGGTGACCTGTCCAAGCTCAAGAAGCTGATCGACAACCTGGTCGCCGGCGGCTACGTGACCGACTCCTCCAGCAAGCAGTTCGAGGCGTCGTACACCGAGTTCAACACCGGCGCGACCAAGATGATCCAGGGCCTGAACGGGATGGGGCAGTACCTAGACGCGGCCGCGAAGGCCTTCCACGAGACCGACACCCAGCTGGCGTCGGCCCTGAAGAAGTAGGACTTCAAGCAAGCACGCCGGGCGGCGCGTGGCCGCTGGCGGCACGACCAAGGGGACAAGTATGCGGTTGGCCTTGACGGTGGTGTCGCCAGCGGCCCGGCAGTACACGGACGTGATATTGGACACCGCCGCGGAGACCCCGGTGGCGGAGGTCGCCGCCGCGCTGGAGCGCTTCGCGCATGGCGGTGCCGCACTGGGCACCTATCACGGTGCTGGCCCAGACAGTGCTGGCCAAGGCAGTGCTGGCCCAGGCAGTGCTGGCCAAAACAGTGCTGGCCCAGGCAGTGCGGGCGCGCAGGTGCTCCAGTTCCCTGGGTCCCGGTCGCGCGGGCCGACGGCGCTGGCCGATGATCGGGACTACTCCCGGTCGGTTCCCGTCTTCGTCGACTACCAGCGGGTGCCGCCGGGCCTCACGCTCGCCGCCTCCGCCATCAGGGATGGCTCGGTGGTCAGCCTGGGCGGCCCCGAGGGCTGCGTCTACCCCGAGCCGACCGGCGTGGCCGAGGTCAGGGTGGCGGGCGGTCCCGGCGCCGGCGCGGTGCACCGGCTCGGCATCGGGGAGGCTGACATCGGCGCCGGCCAGGGGGCCGCCATCCGGGTGGCCGACCCGGAGATCCCCGGCCTGGCGTTGCGGGTATCGGTTGGCCTGCGCGGGGAGTGCCAGGTGGCCCCGTACCCGGGCGTGGCCGCCACCTTGGATCGCGAGCCGCTGACCGCGGCCAGCGAATGGCGGCCTGGCCAGCAGGTCGCGATCGGCGGCACGCTGCTGGCGCTGGCCCCGTACGAGGCGCCGGACGCGGCCCTGCACCCGTCCGAGGACGGGACGGGCATCGACTTCAACCGGCCGCCGCGGCTGCTTCCCCCGGACCGGGTGACCAGGTTCCAGCTGCCCAGCCCGCCCAGCGCCGAGGAACGCCGCCCCCTGCCGGTCCTGATGGCCGTGGTCCCGGTGATCATGGGCGTGGCCATGGCCTACTTCATGCGCGAGATCTACATGCTGGCCATGTCGGCGCTGAGCCCGGTCCTGCTGGTCGGCAACCACATGTCCGAGCGCAAGCACGGGCGGAAGACCTACTCCCAGCGGATGTCGGCCTACCGCGAGCACAAGGCGCGGATCGAGGCCGACGCCGGGAAGGCACTCGAGGCGGAGCGGATCGCCCGTCACGATGACTGCCCGGACCCCGCCGCCGTCTTGTCGGTCGTCTCCGGGCCGCGCCGCCGGCTGTGGGAGCGCCGCCGCACCGACCCGGACTACCTGCTGCTGCGAGCCGGGACCGCCGACCTCCCCTCGGCCGTCGAGTTGTCCGACCCCGAGCAGGACGAGCACCGCAGGCAGGTCTTCTGGACCATCCCGGACGCCCCGGTCACCATTCCGCTCACCGAGCGGGGCGTGCTCGGCGTGGCCGGCCCGGCCGACTCCCCGCGCGGCCTCGGCCGCTGGCTGGTCGCCCAGGCGGCGAGCCTGCATAGCCCCACTGACCTGCGGATTTACGTGCTCACGGATGCCGCCGGGCAGCGCAGCTGGGAGTGGGTACGGTGGCTGCCGCATTGCCGGCCGCGGGCCGGCGCGGGCACCGGGCTTGGGGGCAGTGCCGCGCTCGTGGGCAACGACGCGGAATCGGTGGCCACCCGGATCGCCGAGCTCCTCGCCCTTATCAGCGCGCGCTACAAGGCCCTGCGCGAGTCCGGGCAGGCGGTGGCGTTCGGTGCCGCCGACCAGGCCCCCACCCGGTTCGAGGACGACATCGTGGTGGTCTTCGACGGCTCCCGCAAGCTGCGGTCGCTGCCCGGCGTGATCCAGGTGCTCCGGGAAGGCCCGGGAGTCGGCGTGTACTCGATCTGCCTGGACGCCGACGAGCGGCTGCTGCCCGCCGAGTGCCAGGCCGTCGCGGTTATTGAGGCGCGGCCAGGGACGCCGGAGGAGGGCCTGCGCGTCCAGCAGATGATGGCCGAGACGATCCGGCAGGCCCGCCTGGACCAGGTCAGCCCCGGCTGGTGCGCCCGGCTGAGCCGGGCGATGGCGCCGATCCGGGACGTCAGCCACGACGATGACGGGGCCGGGCTACCCGATTCGGCCCGGCTGCTCGACGTGCTGCGGCTGGAGCCGCCGACGGCGGAGGCGGTCATGGCTCGCTGGAACGCCGGCGGGCGGTCCACGCTCGCGGTGGTCGGCGAGAGCTACGACGGGCCGTTCGGGATCGACATGCGCAGGGACGGGCCGCACGGGCTGATCGCGGGGACCACCGGGTCCGGCAAGTCCGAGCTCCTCCAGACCATCGTCGCGTCGCTGGCGGTCGCCAACCGGCCGGACGAGATGACGTTCGTGCTCGTCGACTACAAGGGCGGCAGCGCGTTCAAGGACTGCGTACAGCTCCCGCACACCGTAGGCATGGTCACCGACCTCGACACCCACCAGGTCGAGCGCGCCCTGGTGTCGCTGTCGGCCGAGCTCACCCGCCGCGAGCACATCCTCGCGGGAGCCGGCGCCAAGGACATCGAGGACTACCAGATCATCGCGGACCGCCAGCGGGGCCGGGGAATGCAACCCATGCCGCGGCTGCTGATCGTCATCGACGAGTTCGCGTCCATGGTCCGTGACCTGCCGGACTTCGTCACCGGCCTGGTCAACATCGCCCAGCGCGGCCGGTCGCTCGGCATCCACCTCATCCTCGCCACCCAGCGGCCCTCCGGGGTGGTCTCCGCCGACATCCGGGCCAACACGAACCTGCGGATCGCGCTGCGGGTCACCGACCCGACCGAGAGCGCGGACGTGATCGACGCGCCCGACGCCGCG